>NZ_JBYSZY010000095.1:0-11569 GCF_058787635.1 Variovorax sp. FW305-3-2-15-B-LB1
CCTTTCCCCCGCCTCCTTCCTTCGTCCCGCCAGCTTCGGCGCGCGCTGACGCCCCCCCCGGTGCAAGCGATTCTTTCCGGGGCCGTCCCGGTCCTGATCTTCATGGCCTGCGTGGGCCTGGCCACCTACGCGCAGAACCTCACGGGCTTTGCGTTCAGCCTCATCCTGCTGGGCCTCGTGTCGGTGTTCGACATCGCCAGCGTGAACGACGCGGCCAATGCCGCGACCGTGCTGAGCCTCATCAACGCCTGGACCTACTTCCGCGCGCGCCCCGGCCCCGTGCCCTGGCAGCTCATGAAGCCCGCGCTCAACGGCAGCACCGTCGGCGTGATCGTCGGGCTCATGCTGCTCGTGTGGCTCAGCGGCAGCGCCGTGTCGTGGCTGCGGGGCCTGCTGGGCGTGTCGATCCTGATCTGCGCCGCGCTGCTGTTGCTGCAGGGCAAGCCGCTGCCGGCCGTGTCGGGCCGCACCAGCTTCGCCCTCATCGGCGGGCTCTCGGGCGTGTTGGGCGGGCTGTTTTCCGCCTCGGGCCCGCCCATCGTCTTCCACATGTACCGCCAGCCGCTGGACCGCGAACTCGTGCGCCGCGCGCTGCTGCTGATGTTCGCCTTCAACTCGCTCGTGCGGCTCGTCATCGTGGTGCCCACCGGCCACTTCTCGTGGCACTCGGCGCTGCTGGCCGGCTGCGCCATGCCCGTGGTCTACGCCGCGACGCGGCTGCACCACCGCCTGCCCAACAAGCTGCAACCGCGCACCTTGCAATGGCTGGTCGCCGGGCTGCTGTTCGTGGCCGGCGTGACGCTGCTCGCCACCGCCTGGACCGCGATCGCGCACGCCTGAGAAACGGCTGAAAACCCTCGGTTTCCGGCGTGGCCCGGGAATTGCAACGTCAATCCAAGGGTTTCCCCGGACGTGGCATACCGACCCTCACATACGCGTTATGGGCGTGCCCGTATGCAAGACCCCACGCAAGCCGCTAACGTCCATGACTGGCCCACGACGGGCCGCCCACGAGCCTGAAAAAGCATGAGCACCGAGAGCAGTAGCAATCCGATTCAACCGATCCGCTTCTTCCATCGCGGAAAGATCGTCGACGTCAGCGGGGTCCATCCCACCCGCTCGGTGCTCGACTGGCTGCGCGAGGACGCGCGCTGCACCGGCACCAAGGAAGGCTGCAACGAAGGCGATTGCGGCGCCTGCACCGTTGTCATCGGCGAGCTGGCCACCGACGCCCACGCGCCCGGCGCAGTCGACGGCCTGCAGCTGCAGACCGTCAACGCCTGCATCCAGTTCCTGCCCACGCTGCACGGCAAGGCGCTGTTCACGGTCGAAGACCTCAAGGGACAGTGCGCGTCGCAGTGCAAGCCCAAGGCCGAGGCCCCGGCCAAGCATGCCGTTCACCCGCTGCACCCCGTGCAGCAGGCCATGGTCGACTGCCACGGCTCGCAGTGCGGCTTCTGCACGCCGGGCTTCGTGATGTCGCTGTGGGCCACCTACGAACACCACCAGGCCGAGGGCACGCAGCCCACGCGCCAGCAGCTGGCCGACGACCTGTCGGGCAACCTGTGCCGCTGCACCGGCTACCGCCCCATCCTCGACGCCGGCCAGCGCATGTTCGACCTGCCGGCCGTGCGCCTGGACACCGCCCCCGTGGTGGCCGCGCTCACCGCGCTGAAGAACGACGGCCTGGACTACGCGGCCCCGCTCGGCGCCCGCATCGACCACTTCCACGCCCCCAAGACCCTGGCCCAGCTCGCCGCGCTGCGCGTGCAGAAGCCGCGCGCCCAGCTGCTGGCCGGCTCGACCGACGTCGGCCTGTGGGTCAACAAGCAGTTCCGCGACCTGGGCGACATCATCTATGTCGGCGACGTGGCCGAGATGAAGACGGTCGAAGAGCGCGCCGACGAGCTCTACATCGGCGCCGGCGCCTCGCTCGAAGCCGCCTTCGGCGCGCTGGTCGAGCGCGTGCCCAGCCTGGCCGACGTGTGGCTGCGCTTTGCCTCGCCGCCGATCCGCCACGCCGGCACCATGGGCGGCAACGTCGCCAACGGCTCGCCCATCGGCGACTCGCCGCCGGTGCTGATGTCGCTCGATGCCGAGATCGAGCTGCGCCGCGGCGACGTCGTGCGCCGCATGCCGTTGCCCGACTTCTACCTCGACTACATGAAGAACGAGCTGCAGCCCGGCGAGTTCGTGCAGGGCTTGGCCGTGCCGCTGGCCGCCATGCGCCGCCAGGTGCGCGCCTACAAGATCAGCAAGCGATTCGACTGCGACATCTCGGCGCTGTGCGCGGGCTTCGCCATCGAACTGGAAGCCGGCAGCGACACGGTGAAGGCCGTGCGCCTGGCCTTCGGCGGCATGGCCGCCACCGTCAAGCGCGCCGCCAACGCCGAAGCCGCGCTCGTCGGCAAACCGTGGACGCAGGCCAGCGTGGCCACCGCCAAGCTGGCGCTGGCACAAGACTTCAAGCCGCTCTCGGACATGCGGGCCTCGGCCGACTACCGCCTGCAGGTGGCGCAGAACCTGATCCAGCGCCTGTGGCTCGAAACCCGCACGCAGGACGCGCTGTCCATCGAAGAAACCAGCGTCTGGAGCGTGATGCCCCATGTCGTTGCCAAGGTTGCGGCGGAAGGACTCTGACCATGAACAAACCCATCGACGCCCGCCTGCTGCAGCCCGCCGAGGCCTTTGCCGACTACCTGAAGAACACCGCCGCCCGCATCGACGTGGGCGCCGAAGCGCTGGCCCACGGCCGCGGCATGCGCGTGGGCATCAGCCGCCCGCACGAGTCGGCGCACCTGCACGTGGCCGGGGAGGCCACCTACATCGACGACATTCCCGAGCTCGCCGGCACGCTGCACTGCGCGCTGGGCCTGTCGCCGGCCGCCAACGGCCGCGTCACGGCGCTGTCGCTCGACGCCATCCGCGCCATGCCCGGCGTGGTCACGGTGCTCACCGCCGACGACATCCCCGGCACCAACGACTGCGGCTCGATCATTCACGACGACCCGATCCTGCTGCCCGTGAACGACGGCGGCGAGATCCGCTACCTCGGCCAGCCCGTGTTCGCGGTGATCGCCGAGACGCGCGATGCCGCGCGCCGCGCCGCCGCCAAGGCCAAGGACGCGCTGACCATCGAGGCGCAGCCGCCCGTGCTCACGCCGCAGGACGCGCATGCGCGCGGCCAGTACGTGGTGCCGCCGATGCACATCGTGCGCAGCGGCGGGGCCGCCAACGGTGGCGACGAGGCCGCCGTGCGCGCCGCCATCGCGAAGGCGCCGCACCGCCACAGCGCCACGCTCGACGTGGGCGGGCAGGAACAGTTCTATCTCGAAGGCCAGATCAGCTACGCCATCCCGAAGGAGGGCGGCACGCTGCACATCCACTGCTCGACGCAGCACCCCAGCGAGATGCAGCACCTGGTGGCGCACGCGCTGCACCTGTCCTCGAACGAGGTGCATGTGGAATGCCGGCGCATGGGCGGCGGCTTCGGCGGCAAGGAATCGCAGTCGGCGCTGTTCGCCTGCGTAGCGGCCATCGCGGCGCGCCAGCTGCAGCGCCCCGTGAAGCTGCGGCTGGACCGCGACGACGACTTCATGATCACCGGCCGTCGCCACTGCTTCTGGTACGAGTACGACGTGGGCTACGACGACGAGGGCCGCATCCTCGGCGCCGAGATCACCATGGTCTCGCGCGCCGGCCACTCGGCCGACCTGTCGGGCCCGGTGATGACGCGTGCGCTGTGCCACTTCGACAACGCCTACTGGCTGCCCAACGTGAGCATGCACGGCTTCTCGGGCAAGACCAACACGCAGAGCAACACCGCGTTCCGCGGCTTCGGCGGCCCGCAGGGCGCCATCGCCATCGAGAACATCATGGACTCGGTGGCCCGCGAGCTGAAGCGCGACCCGCTCGACGTGCGGCGCGTCAACTTCTACGGCAAGGGCGAGAACAACGTCACGCCGTACCGCCAGACCGTGACCGACAACATCGTCCACGAACTCGTGGCCGAGCTCGAAGAAACCAGCGACTACCGCCTGCGCCGCGAAGAGATCGCCGCCTTCAACGCGAAGAGCCCGGTGCTCAAGCGCGGCCTGGCGCTGGCGCCGCTGAAGTTCGGCATCTCGTTCAACGTGAAGCACTTCAACCAGGCCGGCGCGCTGGTGCACGTGTACACCGACGGCTCGATCCTCGTGAACCATGGCGGCACCGAAATGGGCCAGGGCCTGAACACCAAGGTGGCGCAGGTGGTGGCGCACGAGTTGGGCGTGAGCTTCGAGCGCGTGCGCGTCACCGCGACCGACACGACCAAGGTGGCGAACACCTCGGCCACGGCCGCCTCGACCGGCGCCGACCTGAACGGCAAGGCCGCGCAGGATGCCGCGCGCCAGATCCGCGAACGCCTGGCCGCCTGCGCCGCCGAGCGCCATGGCGGCAACGCCGCCGACGTGCGCTTTGCCAACGACCAGGTCGAGGTGAACGGCCGCACGCTGGCCTTCAGCACCGTGGTGGGCGAGGCGTACCTCGACCGCAAGCAGCTGTGGTCCGACGGCTTCTACGCCACGCCCGGCCTGAGCTGGGACAAGGACAAGATGCAGGGCCGCCCGTTCTACTACTACGCCTACGGCGCAGCGGTGAGCGAGGTGGTGGTCGACACCCTCACCGGCGAATGGAAGCTCTTGCGCGCCGACATCCTGCACGACGCGGGCAAGTCGCTGAACCCGGCCGTGGACATCGGCCAGGTCGAGGGCGCCTTCATCCAGGGCATGGGCTGGCTCACCACCGAGGAGCTGGTGTGGCATCCGCAAAGCGGCAAGCTCACCACGCACGCGCCGAGCACCTACAAGATCCCGACGGCCAACGACTGCCCGCCGGTGTTCAACGTGCGCCTGTTCGAGGGCCAGAACTTCGAAGACTCCATTCACCGCAGCAAGGCCGTGGGCGAACCGCCGCTGTTGCTGCCGTTCTCGGTGTTCTTCGCGATCCGCGATGCCGTGTCGGCCGCGGGCGGGCACCGGGTCGATCCGCCGCTGAAGGCGCCGGCCACGAGCGAATCCATCCTCCGCGCCCTGACCGCGGTGCAGGCAGCCTCTGGCGAATGAGCACCGGCCGTGCTCGCACGGTCCGAGCGTCCTTCCGTTCTCCAAATGCTGCGCTGTATAACTGTTCGCACAGACAAGAAAGGTGTGAACAGCCATGAGAGACCAGGCGCTTTTCGACAAGATCGACCTTCATCTGATTCGGGTGCTTCATACCGTGCTGACCGACCGCAGCGTCTCGCGCGCCGCCATCCGCCTGGGCATGTACCAGCCGGCCGTCTCGGCCGCGCTGAAGCGCCTGCGCGAGCTGTCGGGCGACCCGCTGCTGGTGCGCTCGGGCTCGGGCATGGTGCCCACCGACGCGGGGCTGCGCATGATCGAGCCCGCGGCCAGCATCCTGCGGGCGGCCGAGATGCTGTTCTCGGATGCGCGGGGCTTCGAGCCGCAGTCGGCGGCCACGACCTTCCGCATCGCGGCCAGCGACTACATGGACCCGCTGTTCCTGCCGATGCTGGTGGCGCAGGTCAAGCGCGAGGCGCCGCTGTGCCAGATCGAGATCCATGCGCTCTCGCCCGATTCGGACTACCACGGGCACCTCGCGCTCGGGCAGGTCGACCTGGTGATCGGCAACTGGCTCAAGCCGCCGGAAGACCTGCACATGGCGCGCCTCTTTGGCGACGAGGTGGTGTCGCTGGTCAACCAGGACCATCCGGCGGTGCGCCGCGGCTGGGACCTGGAGACCTGGCTGGCGGCCGAGCACATCGCGCCCACGCCCATGCACCCGGGCGGGCGCGGCATCATCGACCAGATGCTCGACGAGCTGGGGCGGCAGCGCAACATCACGGCGCGCTGCGCGCACTTCAGCCTCATTCCGGACATGGTGGCCTCGAGCCTGCTGGTGCTGACCACCGGGCGCCAGTACTGCGAGCGCTTTGCCGCACGGCTGCCCGTGAAGATCCTCGAGTGCCCGGCCGCGCTGCCGCGCCTCATGTACTACCAGCTCTGGCACGAACGTACCCATTCGTCGAGTTCCGCGCGCTGGCTGCGCGAATGCATCAAGGGCGTGGCGGCGTCGCTGCGGCCCGGCTTCGATGCCGCGCCCGCCGCCCCCGCCCGAACCCTGCCGGCTGAGCCGCTTTCCGATCCTCCCTGAGCCCTTCGTCGCGCCGGCGTCGCGACCGAGGCAACGATGAACGAACCGCCACATACAACAGCTGGAGACAAGCGAAATGAACAGGTATGAAGAGGTGCCCAAGGCCACCACTCCCCGGGCCGCCGGGGCCACCGAGGCGGCGCCGTTGCGTGCGGCCACCGCACCGGCCAACGCCGGTCTGCTGGAACGCTTTTTCAAGCTGACCGAGCACAACACCACCGTGCGCACCGAAGTCATCGCAGGGCTGACGACCTTCCTGACGATGGCCTACATCATCTTCGTGAACCCCTCGATCCTCGGGGACGCGGGCATGCCCAAGGGCGCGGTCTTCGTCGCCACCTGCCTGATCGCAGCCATCGGCACGCTGATCATGGGCCTGTACGCCAACTACCCGATCGCCATGGCGCCGGGCATGGGCCTGAACGCCTACTTCGCCTACGTGGTCGTGCTCGGCATGGGCTACACGTGGCAGACCGCGCTGGGCGCGGTGTTCATCTCGGGCTGCCTGTTCCTGATCGTGACGGTCACCGGGTTGCGGGAGCTGTTCATCGCGGGCATACCGCAGTCCTTGCGAACGGCGATCACCGTGGGCATCGGCATGTTCCTGGCGCTCATCGCGCTCAAGAGCGCGGGCGTGGTCGCAGCTTCGCCGGCCACCTTCGTCACGCTGGGCGACCTGCACTCGGCGCCCGTGATCCTGGCGACCATCGGCTTCCTCATGATCGTGGCGCTCGACCGGCTCAAGGTGCGCGGCGCCATCCTGATCGGCATCCTCACGGTGACGGTGCTGTCGTTCTTCTTCGGCGGCAACAAGTTCCACGGCGTGTTCGACGCACCGCCGTCCATCGCGCCCACCTTCATGCAGCTGGACATCCTGAGCGCGCTCAAGGGCGGCATCCTGAACGTGGTGCTGGTGTTCTTTCTGGTCGAGATGTTCGACGCCACCGGCACGCTGATGGGCGTGGCCAAGCGCGCCGGCCTGCTGGTGCCGGGCAAGATGGAGCGCATGAACAAGGCGCTGCTGGCCGACAGCGGCGCGATCTTCGCGGGCTCGCTGCTGGGCACCTCGAGCACCACGGCCTACGTGGAAAGCGCGGCCGGCGTGCAAGCCGGTGGCCGCACCGGCCTCACGGCCGTGGTGGTGGCGGTGCTGTTCCTGGCCTGCCTGATGATCTCGCCGCTGGCGGGCTCGGTGCCGGCCTACGCCACCGCACCGGCGCTGCTCTTCGTGGGCTGCCTGATGCTGCGCGACCTGGTCGAGCTCGACTGGGAAGACACGACCGAGGTGATCCCGGCGGCCGTCACGGCGCTGGCCATGCCCTTCACCTACTCGATCGCCAACGGCCTGGCCTTCGGCTTCATCACCTACGCCGTGCTCAAGCTGTGCACCGGCCGGGCACGGGAAGTGCATGCGATGGTGTGGGTGATCGCGGCGATCTTCCTGTTCAAGTTCGCCTACATCGGCGGACACTGAAGAACGCGCCGTCGGGCGCCGATGGTCGCGGGGACGCTATTAAACTTATAGCTGTCCCCGCTTGTTGATGTTGAACGAGACAAACCCACGAAACCCGGCATGACAACCCCCAGACTCCAGCTGGCGCACATCACCAAGCGGTATCCCGCGGTGGTGGCCAACAGCGACATCTCCCTGGCCGTGCAGCCCGGCGAAATCCATGCCGTGCTCGGAGAGAACGGCGCGGGCAAATCGACCCTGATGAAGATCATCTACGGCTCGGTCAAGCCCGACGAAGGCACCGTCACCTTCGACGGCCAGGCGGTGAACCTGCGCAACCCGCAGCAGGCGCGCGCGCTGGGCATCAGCATGGTGTTCCAGCACTTCAGCCTGTTCGACACGCTCACCGTGGCCGAGAACGTCTGGCTGGGCCTGGACAAGTCGCTCGCGCTGGCCGAGGTGGCCCGCAGCATCACGGCCAAGGCCAGCGAGTACGGTCTGGACATCGACCCCTCGCGCCCCGTGCACACGCTGTCGGTGGGCGAGATGCAGCGGGTGGAGATCATTCGCGCGCTGCTCACCAACCCCAAGCTGCTGATCCTGGACGAGCCGACCTCGGTGCTCACGCCGCAGGCCGTGATCCGCCTGTTCGGCGTGCTGAACAAGCTGGCCTCGGAAGGCTGCAGCATCCTGTACATCAGCCACAAGCTGCACGAGATCCAGGAGCTGTGCACGGCCTGCACCGTGCTGCGCGGCGGCAAGGTCACGGGTGTGTGCAACCCGCGCAACGAGAGCACCGAATCGCTCTCGCGCCTCATGATCGGCAGCGAGCCGCCGCCGCTGCAGCACCGCCCGCTGCATGCCGGCGCGGTGGCGCTGCGCGTGCAGGGCCTGAAGCTGGCGCGCGAGGACCAGTTCGGCGTCGACCTGGACGGCATCTCCTTCGAGGTGCGCGCGGGCGAGGTCGTCGGCATCGCCGGCGTCTCGGGCAACGGCCAGAAGGAACTGCTGTACACGCTCTCGGGCGAGGACGTGCGCGCCGAGCCCGCCATGGTGCGCGTGTTCGACCAGCCGGCCGGCCGGCTGCGCCCGCGCGCGCGGCGTGCGCTGGGCCTGCATTTCGTGCCCGAGGAACGGCTGGGGCGCGGCGCCGTGCCCACGCTGGGCCTGGCGCACAACCTGCTGCTCACGCGCAGCAACGCGGTGGGCAAGGGCGGGTGGATTCGCACCGCCGAGCTCGACAAGCAGGCGCGTTCCATCATCGATCGCTTCAAGGTGAAGGCCGGCGGCCCGGGCGCGGCGGCGCGCTCGCTGTCGGGCGGCAACCTGCAGAAATTCATCGTCGGTCGCGAGATCGACGCCAACCCCAAGCTCTTCATCGTCTCGCAGCCGACCTGGGGCGTGGACGTGGGCGCGGCCGCGCTCATCCACGCCGAGATCCTGGCGCTGCGCGACGCCGGCTGCGCCGTGCTCGTGATCAGCGAGGAGCTGGACGAGCTGTTCAACATCTGCGACCGGCTGCACGTGATCGCCAAGGGGCGGCTGTCGCCCTCGATCGACCGCGCGGCGGCCACGCTGCCGCAGATCGGCGAGTGGATGAGCGGCCTGTGGCCGCAGGCACAGCCCCACCAGAACAACAACACGAAGGAGGGCGCGCATGCTCAAGCTTGAACCCCGCCCGGAGCTGTCGCGCTTCTGGAGCTACGGCTCGCCGATCCTGGCGCTCTTGATCACCGTGCTCATCGGCGTGGCGCTGTTCGCCGCGCTCGGCAAGGACCCGGTCAAGGGCCTGCAGGTGTTCTTCTACGAACCGATCAAGAGCGGCTACGCCATCGGCGAGCTGATGGTGAAGGCCACGCCGCTGCTCATCATTGCGCTCGGCCTGGCGGTGTGCTTTCGCTCCAACGTCTGGAACATCGGCGCCGAAGGGCAGTTCGTCTGCGGCGCCATCGCGGCGGGCGGCGTGGCGCTCCTGGCCGACAAGAGCACCGGCAGCTGGATCGTCGTGGCCATCCTGCTGGCGGGCATCGCGGGGGGCATGGTGTGGGCGGGCATCGTCGCGTTCCTGCGCGACAAGTTCAACGCCAACGAAATCCTCGTGAGCCTGATGCTGGTCTACGTGGCCACGCTGATGCTGAGCTACCTGGTCTTCGGGCCCTGGAAAGATCCGCAGGGCTACAACTTCCCGCAGACCAAGACCTTCGAGGCGGTGACGCAGATCCCGCGGCTCATGAAGGGTTCGCGCGTGTCGATCGGGCTGATCATCGCGCTGGTCGGCGCGGGCGCGCTGTGGGTGTTCTTGTTCCGCACGCGCGCGGGCTTCGCGCAGCAGGTCGGCGGGCTGGCGCCCGCGGCGGCGCGCTATGCCGGCTTCTCGGCACGTCGCGCCGTGTGGATCGCGCTGCTCACCTCGGGCGGCGCGGCCGGCCTGGCGGGCGCGCTCGAAGTGGCGGGCCCCATCGGCCAGCTCACGCCGTACGTGCCCGCGGGCTACGGCTTCGCGGCCATCATCGTCGCCTTCGTCGGGCGGCTGCATCCGGTGGGCATGATCTTCTCGGCCATCCTGATGAGCATGTTCTACATCGGCGGCGAACTCGCGCAGTCGCGCCTGGGCCTGCCCAAGTCGCTCACCGGGGTGTTCCAGGGCCTGCTGCTGTTCACGCTCCTGGCCTGCGACACGCTCATCGCCTACCGCATCCGCCGCAAGGCCGGCGCCAAGGCCGCGACGCTGACCACGAGCTCGCTGCAGGTCAGCACGCCGATCACCGCGCCGACCGCGCCCGTTGCGCCAATTGCACCCACCACGCGTGCCACCGAAGGGGGTCTCTGAACCATGGAAAGCTACGCACTCCTGCTGGGCTCGACCCTGAGCGCGGGCACCGTGCTCGCCATCGCGGCGCTGGGCCTGTTGATCAACGAGAAGGCCGGCGTCGTCAACCTCGGCGCCGAGGGCATGATGCTGTGCGCCGCCATCGCGGGCTTCGCGACGGTGGTCATCACGCACAACCCCTGGCTCGGCTTTCTGGCCGGCATGGCGGCCGGTGCGCTGCTCGCGGCCTTCTTCGGCGTGCTGGTGATCTGGCTCAACACCAACCAGTACGCGACGGGGCTGGCGCTGAGCCTGTTCGGCGTCGGCTTCTCGGCCTTCGCGGGCATCAGCTTCGTGCAGGCCAAGCTGCCCGAGAGCACGCCCTTCGCCATTCCCGTGCTGGCCGACATTCCGCTGGCCGGCCCGGCGCTGTTCCGGCACCACCCGATGGTGTACGTGGCCGTGTTGCTGACCATCGGGCTCATCTGGTTCCTGTACCGCACCCGCGCCGGCCTCGTGCTGCGCTCGGTGGGCGAGTCGCCCGAGTCGGCGCATGCGCTGGGCTACCCGGTGCGGCGCATCCGCTTCCTGGCGGTGATCGCGGGCGGCGCGCTGTGCGGCCTGGCGGGCGCGTACCTGTCGACCGTGTACACGCCGCTGTGGGTCGAGGGCATGGTTGCCGGCCGCGGCTGGATCGCGCTGGCGCTGACCACCTTCGCCACCTGGCGCCCGATCCGCGTGCTGCTCGGCGCCTACCTGTTCGGCGGCGTCTCGATGCTGGGTTTCCACCTGCAAAGCAGCGGCGTCGACGTGCCCTCGCAGTTCCTCAGCATGGCCCAGTACATCGCCCCGATCGTGGTGCTGGCGCTGATCTCGCGCAACCCCGCCTTCATCCGCATCAACATGCCGGCATCGATGGGGAAACCGTTCTACCCCGGCTCATAATCGCGTTCTCGTTTTTTTGCCAACCCGTCCTTTTCTTCCGAGGATTTCGACAATGAATGATCTGAACAAGCGTTCCCTTCTCAAGCTCGCCGCCCTCACCGCGGTGGCTTCGGCGGCCCTCATCGGCTGCGGCAAGAAGGAAGAGGCGGCCGCCCCCGCAGCATCACCGG
>NZ_JBYSZY010000096.1:0-11176 GCF_058787635.1 Variovorax sp. FW305-3-2-15-B-LB1
CCCCTCGCCCCATCCGCACCGCCGCCACGCTCGTCGTCCTGCGCGACGGCCCCGAAGGCCTCGAGGTGCTGATGCTGCGCCGGGCCGAGAAGGCCAACGACCAGAACAGCGGCGCCAGCGTCTTCCCGGGTGGCATGGTCGATGCGCACGACCGCCTGCTGCACCCGCTGTGCGCGGGCCTGGACGACGCCGCCGCGAGCGCGCGGCTGGGCCTGCCCGAAGGCGGGCTCGACTTCCACGCAGCGGCGATCCGCGAATGCTTCGAAGAGGCCGGGCTGCTGCTCGCGAACGATGCGCAGGGCCGGCCGGTCGAGCTGCTCGCGCTCACGTCGGGCGAGCTCGACGCCATGCGCGCCGCCGCCGAACGCAGCACCGACGCCCTGCTCGCCCTGTGCGCCGAGCGCGGCTGGTGCCTCGCCGTCGACCGCATCGCGTACTTCAGCCACTGGCTGACCCCGCCCGGCATGCCGCGCCGCTTCGACACGCGCTTCTTCGCGGCCGCGATGCCCGCCGGCCAGGACGTGCGACCCGACGGTCGCGAGACTGTCGAGCACCTGTGGCTGAAGCCCGCCGACGCGGTCAGCCCCGAACGCGGCCTCAAGCTGCTGAACGTGACGCGGCGCGTGCTCGAGCACCTGGCCACCTTCGCCCGCGTCGACGACTTCATGGCCCATGCGCGCGCACTGCGCCGCATCCCGCTGACCATGCCGCGCCTGGCCGACGGTCCCAAGGGCCGCCGGCCGGTGAACATGGAAGAGCCCGCCTACGACGAGATCGGGCACCTCGATCCCGACGGCCAGGGCGGCGGTCGCTATGCGCTCGAAGCGGGCCTGGTCACGCCGCTGTCCACGCGCGTGCTGCGCGTCGTGCACGACAGCGGCCTCAACAGTTTTCTCATCGGCGGCACCGAGGGCTGGGCGCTGATCAACCGCGTGCCCGGCGACGCGGCGCACGAGGCCGCGCTGCGGGCGGCGGCGCCCGGGCCGGTGCGATGGGTGTTGTCGGCGGACGCTGCGCCGCAGTCGCTGGACCTCGGCGGCGCCACGCTCCAGGTGCTGGGCGCGCAGGGCTTCCTGCTGGCCGAGGAGCGCATGCTGTTCACGCACGACGCAACGACCACCGCCGTCGAGACGGATCACCGCGTCGAATGGATCGTGCCCGCGCGCGGCTTCATGCGCCGCCCGGCGTCGGCGCTCGCCGACTGAGGCGCGTCTTCAGGCCTGCTGCGCTTCCGTCAGCGCCTGCGCCGCCACCACCGCCTCGGTGCGGTTGCGCACGTTGAGCGCGCGGAAGATGGCTGCCAGGTGGATCTTCACCGTGCCTTCGCTGATGCCCAGGCTGCGCCCGATGAGCTTGTTCGGCTTGCCTTGCGACAGCAGTTGCAGCACCTCGACCTGGCGCTCGGTCAGCACGCTGCGCAGGTGTTCGAGGGTCTGGGTACCGCCACCGCCGTTGCCGCCGCGCGCGAAGGGTTCGCCCGCCGCGGCAGACGAGGGCGACACGCCAGCCACGATGCCCGGCGGCAGCGCCGTGAGCATCATCGGCGGCACGTAGACGCCGCCCGCCAGCACCAGGCGCACGGCCGACAGCATGACGTCGGGCGAATAGGCCTTGGGAATGAAACCGAGCACGCCGCGTTCGAGCGCGCTGCGCATGATGGACGGGTCTTCGTAGCCCGACAGCACGATCACGGGCACGGCCGGGTGTCGTCGCCGAATCTCGTCGATGTGGGCCTGCCCGTCCGCGCCGGGCATGTTGAGGTCGATCAGGGCCAGGTCGAGATCGTCGGTCGCGCCGGCAAGCAGTTCGTCGACGCTCAGCGCCAGGACGAACTCGATGCCAGCTCCCAGCTCCGACAACTTGGCTTTGACCGCCTCGATGACGAGCCGGTGGTCGTCGGCGATCAGAATTTTCATGGCATACCCCAGTGTCCCAACGTCAATGTGCATTGGATTCTTCTGCGACTGCGAAGATAACGGCGATTGCTCCGTCCAGCAAGGCCGCCGCGCCCCACCAACGGCATAGACCCCAAGCGGTATGGCGGCCCCGTGGGCCCGTTGAAAAAATGAACGCCCACTCCAACGACCGGGGACATGGGCATGTGCGATCGCTGCAGACGCCGGTGCAAGGCATGCTTCGCAATGCACGCTTGAGAAGCGGGCATCCCTCATGGCCCGCCTGCTCGACTGCTTCTCGCCCTTCATTGCCTTCGGTCTCGGCCTGGACGCGTCGATCGCCGCCGGCCGCCCCACCCTCACCCACGGCGACGCCCAGCGCGAGGCCCTGCGCCTGCTGGACATCGCACGCGCCGACGCCGACGTGGCGGGCGCCACCGCCACCCAGATCGAGTCGGCCGCCTTCGCCATGGTCGCGTGGCTCGACGAGATCCTGGCGCGCCACCCCGACGCGGTGGACGGCGCCGCGCCACTGCAGGTGCAGCTGTTCAACTCCAACAACGCGCACAGCGAGTTCTTCCACCACCTCTCGGCCCTCGGCGCGCAGGACCACGCGGTGCGCGAGGTCTACTGGCATGCGCTGGCCCACGGTTTCAAGGGCCAGTACTACTTCGAGTCGGGCGACGAGGGCGAGCTCGGCAAGCTGAAGGACCTGCACGGCCGGCAGCTGCAACCGCCGCCGCTCGAACTCGGCAGCCTCGCGCAGGACCACATCACGCCCCAGCCCTACGGCGTGCCCGACCCGCGCGGCCCGGCCGACATGCGGCGGCGCGACCGCACCGTGCTGCGCACCGGCGCCGCGCTGGCCGTGCTCGTGCCCGCGCTCTTCCTGCTGTGGCACTGGCTGGCCGGGCCGCCGGCCGCCGGCACGGCGCTCACGCAGCGCATCGACCGGCAGCTCGCCAGCTACGCCTGCGCCGACCTCGAAGCCTCGATCGACCCCGACGGCCGCCCGCGCGTGACCGGCTTCGTCTCGCAGCGCGACGACCTGCTCAAGGTGGCGGAAGACGTCGCGGCCATTCCCGGCGTGCGCGCGCCGCAGTTCGACGTCGGGCTGCGCGTGTGGCCGCACTGCGAGGTGTTCGCCATCCTCAAGCCCTCGCAGGCTCGCAACCGCCAGAAGAACCACGGGCTGAGCGTGAGCGCGCCGTCCGCGCGCGACGGCCGGCTGCGCGAGGGCGACGCGGTGCGCGTGCAGGTGGTCGCGCCGCGCCACGAGAGCTACATCTGGGTCGACTACTACACCGCCGACGGCTCCGTGATGCACCTGAACACCGGGCCGGCCCCGACGCGGCTGCGCGCGGGCGAGTCGCTGGAGCTCGGGTCCGACATTCCCTCGAGCTGGCTCGTGAGCCCACCCTTCGGCAACGTGCTGATCACCGTGCTGTCGGCGCCGATGCCGTTCAGCGAAACCTCCGACCGCCCGCCGTACGAGATGGCCTCGGCCTACCTGCTGCGCCTGCGCGAGGCGCTGGCGGCCAGCAGGAACAGCGAGCGACTGATCGCCGATTTCATCTCCCTCGAAACCGTGGCGCGCTGACCTCGCCCTTCCCCACCATGTTCGACACGCTGTCACCCGTGCACCTCTTCTGGCCGCTGCTCGCGGTCTGCCTCGCCGGCCTGGCGCTGCTGTACGCCGCCGTGCGCGACGCCGGCCGCGGCGCGCGGCGACGCGGCCTGCTGCGGCGCGTCGATGCCCTCGGCGCGCCCGCCGACCACGCCGCCGTCGACGCGCTGAAGGAGGCCATGGCGCAGGCGCGCACCTCGCTGCGGCAGGCGCCGCGCACGCGCGCGACGGCGCCGTGGTTCCTCTTCATCGGCGGTCCGGCCACCGGGCTGCCGGGGCTGCTCTCGGCCGCCCGTGCCGAGTGCGTGGCGCCGCCGCCGCACGAGGCACCCGGCACGCCCTGGTGGCGCTGGTGGACCACCGGCGCGCTGACGGCCATCGAGCTGCATCCCGACGCCATCGGCGACCAGGCCGGCACGGCGCCCGCGCGCGGGCTCTGGCTGCAGTCGCTGCTGGCGCTTGCCGAGCGGCGCGAACGCCTGCCGCTGCACGGCGTGGTGGTGTGCGTGGCGGCCGGCGACCTGCTGTACGGCGACCCGGCCCTGCGCAAGCGCGCCACCGCGAACATGCGCCGCCTGCTCGACGAGGCCAGCGACACGCTGCGCCTGCAGCTGCCGGTCTACCTCGTCGTGACGGGCCTCGAAGGGTTGAAGGGCTACGCCACGCTGCGCGCCGCACTGCCGCCCGAGGTGCTCGCGCAGGCGCTCGGCCACCGCGTGGAGCACCCGTTCGCGGCGCACGCAGCGCGCGCCGCCGACCGGCTCGATGCGCTGTTCGATCCGCTCGTGGCGCAGCTGCACGGCCTGCGCATGGCCCTGCTGCGCGAGCAGCCGGGCCCCGCGGGGCGGCTCGCGCTGCATGGCTTCGTGGAAAGCGTGCGCACCTTGCAGCCGGCCTTGCGGCAGGTGGCGCAGGGGCTGTTCGAGGGGCACGGCAAGGGGGTGCGCGCGCCGCGCTGGCGCGGGCTGTACCTCACAGCGACGGCGTCGGAGAACGGCACGGGCGCCGCGTTCGTGAGCGACCTGTTCGGCCGCTTCCTGCCGGCGGACCAGCCGCTGGTGCGGCCGGGGCGCTTTGCGCCCACGGTGCCGGCGGAACTGCGCTGAGGCCGCCGTGCAGCTGGCGTTACTTGGCGGCAGCGTCCACGCGGATCTGGCGCGCGCCGAAGGTCACGTTGAGCACCTGCGCCTGGCCCGGGGTGACCGCGCGCACCTCGCGCCAGCGCGCGCGGTCGAGGTCGCGGAACGCGGCCATCACGCCGATCGCCTTGGCATCGGCCGGCAGGGTGAGGTCGAGCTTCTTGCTCTCGCCGGGGCGCAGCAGCATTTCTTCGCGCTGCACCAGTTCGGCGCCGAGCGTGGCCTGGTCTTTCTCGAACAGCGAGAAGAAGTCGGCGCCTTCGAAGGGCCCCGGTGTCTTGAGCGCATAGACGCGCACCGTGAGCGGCGAGGCGCGCCCGCGCGCATCGGGGTTGGCATCGGCGCCGGCCGTGAGCGTGATCGACACCGGCGTGACCACCGGTTTGCTCGCGCAGCCCGCCATCAGAAGACCCGCTGCAGCAAGGCCAAGGGCTGCGATACGGCGTCGCGATGCGACAGCAAGGAGGCCCTCATAGGACGAATGGTGTGTACCCAGCGTGCGCATGCTATTCCCTTCGTTGCATTGACCGGTCCTGACGCATCTTTGATTATCACCAGCGAACTCGAACAGGCAACATGCTGACTCCCCAACTCGTCGACGCACTGCTCACGCCCATCGGCGAGGCCTCGCCTTGCGGGGACGACCTGGAGTACGACGCGGACTTCATGGCCCTCACGACGGCGGCGCAAGGCAAGGCCGAACAGCAGTTCGGCGACACCGTGATCCCCGCCGTCGAACCCGACTGGCGCGACGTGGCCGAACGCGCCGATGCGCAGCTGCGCCGCAGCAAGGACGTGCGCGCCGCCGTACTGCTGCTGCGCGCCGCGACGCGCCTGCAGGGCGTGGCCGGCTTCACAGCGGGCCTGCAATTGCTCACCTCGCTGCTCGACACCTTCTGGGACGGCATACATCCAAAGCTGGATGCGGACGACGACAACGACCCCACCATGCGCCTGAACGCACTCGCGCCCTTGAGCGACGACAGCATGGTGCCGCGCGACCTGTACGACGCCGCGGTGGGCAACGCGCCGGGCGTGGGCCCGATCCGCGTGCGCGACATCGCCATCGCGCACGGCGTGCTCAACGCCGTCGGCGGCGAAGCCTCGTATTCGCCCGCGCAGGTGCATGGCGGGCTCGAGGCCCTGCACGCGGCGCACCCCGAACAACTGCAGGCCGCCATTGGCCTTCCCGCGCTGCTCGATCACCTGCAGAAGCTGCTGGGCGAGCGCACCGGCCGCACCGATGCGGTGGACCTGGGCACGCTGCGCACCGTGTCGCGCACGGTCGCCAAGGCCTGCACGGCGGCGGCCGGCGCACCGGAAGCATCGGCCGACGAGGGTGCAGCCGAAGGCGGCGACGCCCCGGCCGGCAACGCAGCCCGACCGGCCGCGCCGCGCGGCGAGATCCAGAACCGCCAGGACGCGGTGCAGATGCTCGACCGCGTCATCCGCTACCTCGAACAGGCCGAGCCCGGCAACCCCGCGCCGCTCCTGATCGAACGCGCCAAGAAGCTCATCGGCGTGAGCTTCCTGGACATCATGGCCAACCTCGCGCCCAACGCGATGGACACCATCGAGACCGTGACGGGCAAACGCCAGTCCGAATGACCGCCGCCGTTTCCACCCGTCCCCTTTCATTCCCGCAAGGAGCATCGCCATGGCCAAGAGCAGTCAGAAATTCATCGCACGCAACCGCGCGCCCCGGGTCCAGATCGAATACGACGTGGAGCTCTACGGCGCCGAGAAAAAGATCCAGCTGCCCTTCGTGATGGGCGTGCTGGCCGACCTGTCGGGCAAGCCCGCCGACCCGCTCGCGCCCGTGGTCGACCGCAAGTTCCTCGAGTTCGACGTCGACAACTTCGACGCCCGCATGAAGGCCATGAAGCCGCGCGCCGCCTTCGCGGTGGAGAACTCGCTCACCGGCGAGGGCGACCTGAAGGTCGAGCTCACCTTCGACAGCATGGACGACTTCTCGCCCGCGGCCGTGGCCCGCAAGGTGGGCGCGCTGAACAAGCTGCTCGAAGCGCGCACGCAGCTGTCGAACCTCGTGACCTACATGGACGGCAAGGGCGGCGCCGAAGACCTGCTGGCCAAGGTGCTCGAAGACCCGGCCCTGCTGCAGACGCTGGCCGCCAGCAAGAAGCCTGGGGACGGCGAAGCCGCCGCCTGAGCCTCATTCCCGATTCCTGACAGACACACACCGGTACACGAGGAGAAACCATCATGGCCGACGCACTCGAGCAGAGCGCACTGAAAGACGTTGCGTACGCGGGAAGCGACTTTTCGTCGCTGCTGCAGAAAGAATTCAAGCCGCGCAGCGACGAAGCCAAGAGCGCCGTCGAAGCCGCCGTGCTCACGCTGGCGCAGCAGGCGCTGAGCAACAGCACCGTCATCGGCAAGGACGTGACCAAGTCGATCCAGGCCATGATCGCCGCGATCGACGCCAAGCTCACCGACCAGGTGAACAAGATCATCCACCACCCCGACTACCAGAAGCTCGAGAGTGCGTGGCGCGGCCTGCACTACATGGTGAACAACACCGAGACCGATGAGAACCTGAAGATCCGGGTGATGGACATCTCCAAGCAGGAGCTGGCCAAGAACCTCAAGAAGTTCAAGGGCGCGGCCTGGGACCAGAGCCCGATGTTCAAGAAGATCTACGAGGAAGAGTACGGCCAGTTCGGCGGCGAGCCCTTCGGCGCGCTGGTGGGCGACTACCACTTCGACCAGAGCCCGCCCGACGTCGAGATGCTCGGCGAGATGGCCAAGATCGCCGCCTCGGCGCACGCGCCCTTCATCACCGGCGCGAGCCCCAACCTCATGCAGATGGAGTCGTGGCAGGAGCTGGCCAACCCGCGCGACCTGACCAAGATCTTCTCCACGCCCGAGTACGCCGGCTGGCGCTCGCTGCGCGAGTCGGACGACTCCAAGTACCTGGGCATGTGCATGCCGCGCTTCCTGGCGCGCACGCCCTACGGCGCCAACACCAACCCGGTGGAAGAGTTCGACTTCGAGGAAGACACCGCCGGCGCCGACCACAGCAAGTACGCCTGGGCCAATGCCGCCTATGCGATGGCGACCAACATCAACCGCTCGTACAAGCTGTACGGCTGGGGTTCGCGCATTCGCGGCATCGAGTCGGGCGGCGCGGTGGAAAACCTGCCGCTGCACACCTTCCCCAGCGACGACGGCGGCGTGGACCAGAAGTGCCCGACCGAGATCGCCATCAGCGACCGGCGCGAAGCCGAGCTCTCGAAGGCCGGCCTGCTGTCGATGATCCACCGCAAGAACTCCGACTTCGCCGCCTTCATCGGCGCCCAGTCGCTGAACAAGCCGGCCGAGTACGACGACCCCGACGCCACGGCCAACGCCAACCTGGCGGCGCGCCTGCCCTACCTCTTTGCCTGCAACCGCTTTGCGCACTACCTGAAGTGCATCGTGCGCGACAAGGTCGGCAGCTTCAAGGAGCGCGAGGACATGCAGCGCTGGCTCAACAAATGGATCATGAACTACGTGGACGGCGACCCCGCCAACTCCTCGGAAACCACCAAGGCCCAGAAGCCGCTGGCCGCCGCCGAGGTGATCGTGGAAGAAGTCGAAGGCAACCCGGGCTACTACACGTCCAAGTTCTTCCTGCGCCCGCACTACCAGCTCGAAGGCCTCACGGTCTCCCTGCGGCTGGTGTCCAAGCTGCCGACGGCCAAGGGCGCCGGTTGAAAAAAATCTGCGGATTCTTCTTGAATTCCCGGTTCCGTTTCGTTCTATGAGTAGCTGCCGGGCATCGGAACTTTTCTCCCACCGCCGGCAGCCATTTTTTTCGTTTCGATCATCAACCGCCCGAATGCAATCGGGTTCCAAGGAGTAGGAACATGTCATCTGACTTTCACATCAAGCTCGACGGCGTCAAGGGCGAGTCTTCTCACAAGGACCACAAGGACGAGATCGAGATTTCGTCGTGGTCCTGGAACGTGAGCAACGCATCGGGCGCGGGATCGGGCGGCGGTTCGGGCAAGGGCAAGGCCACGCCGGGTGAATTCAACTTCACGCACGTCTACGACAAGGCATCGCCCGTGCTCGCCAAGAACTGCGTGAGCGGCAAGCACTTCAAGGACATGGTCATGACCTGCCGCAAGTCGGGCGAAGGCCAGCAGGAGTACCTGAAGGTCACGCTCAAGGAAGTCTTCATCTCCAGCGTGGGCCCCGGCGGCGCACAGGGCGGCGACGTGCACGAGCAGGTGTCCTGCAGCTTCAAGGACATCGAGTTCGCCTACAAGGGCCAGGACGACAAGGGCGCCGGCGGCGGCGAGGTGAAGTTCGGCTGGAACGTGGCCACCACCGAAACCCGCTGACGGGCGACGGACTCGTCAGCCCCGTCCGCCCCTGGCACCCCACGGTGCCGGGGCCGGTCCCTGCCCGTGTCCTCACCGGAGCAATGCCATGGCATTCAGCACCACACTCATCGGTACCAGCGGCAAGCTGCACACGACCTACAACTCCGATTGGTCGGTCGGACGGATCGGCTCCAACACGCGTGAAGACGTGATGCTGGTGCAGGCCCTGTTCAAGATCTTCTACTACGAGCTGCTCGGCTTCAACCACGACTTCGACCCGCCCCCCGGCGCGACCGAGGTGATCGTGGTGGACGGCTACTACGGGCCGGTCACGCAGAAGCACATCACGCACTTCCAGGAACAGGCGATCGCACGCGGGCGCAAGGTCCTGCCGGACGGCATCTTCGATCCGTTCCGCGAGCCCGGTGCGTCCAGCACGATCAGCAAGACGCGCTACGCGCTCGACCTGCTGAACAACGGCTGTGCCAACAGCTGCGAAGAGCAGAACATCGACAACTACAGCAACCTGCCGAACCGGGAAGACATGCCCGCGTTGCTGCGCAGCGCGCTGAAGAAAGTCAAGAAGAAGGCCAGCAAGTACAGCTGAACAGCCTCAGCGGACCCAAGCAAAACGCCCATCCATCGGATGGGCGTTTTGCTTGAAAGATGGCGCCACGCTCAGGGGTCTGTCGACGCGACGTTCTCGGGCAGCAGCCGCGTCAGATCGTCGTCGGCGTCCTCGATCACCCACAGCGTGAGCGCCGTGTAGTTGTCGTGGCCCGGCTTGGCGTTGGCCTTGATCTGCGCGTCGAGCAGCTCGGTCCACTGGCTGGGCGTGCGCGATGCGTGCAGCGTGTCGACCAGGCACTCGTCGCCCAGCGGCTCCCACACGCCGTCGCTGCACAAGAGCAGCACGTCGCCGGGCAAGAGGCGCATGCGGTCGGACACCGCGATGTCGGGCGCCTCCTCGATCGAGCCCAGTGCCGACAGCAGCATGTTGCGCTGCGGATGCAGGCGCGCGCCCTCCTCGTCGAGCATGCCGCCCGCGACCATCTGCTGCACCAGGCTGTGGTCGGTGGTGCGCGCCACGATGGCACCGCCGCGGAACAGGTAGGCGCGGCTGTCGCCGCTGTGCACCCAGGCCAGCACCTCGCGCTCCAGGTCGATCACCGCGAACACCACCGTGGAGCGCATGCCGGCGAGCTTGCCGCCTTCGGCCTGGCGCGCCACCACGTCGAGATTGGCACGTTCGACCAGCGCGCGCAGCGCGGCCTCGTCCAGCGAGGGCGCGGCGGAGAAGCCGCCGAGCACGCTGGCGCGCACCGTGGCGGCCGCCACGTCGCCGCCGCCGTGGCCACCCGCGCCGTCGGCCACCAGGCAGGCGACGTAGCGCTCGTCGTGCCAGTGGCCGTGCACGTCCTCGTTGTAGGTGCGCCCGCCCTGCCGGGAGAGCGTGACGATTTCGATTTCCAAGCGGGGTGCCTCGCGAGTGCTGGGGGTTGTTCTGGTTGTCTTCTCAGGTGTCGGACTTCAGGCGCGCCATCTGCTCTTCGTAGGCCGCGAGGAAGGCCTTGCCGAAGAGGCTGTGGAAGTCGTCCTCGGCCTCGCTCGCGATGCCGCCGTACAGCGCCACGAACTGGTCCCAGAGCTTGGCCTTGCGGTTGGCGGCAAAGAGCGCGTCGAGCGCGGTCCTGGCGCTGATCTTCTTCTCGAGCTCGGCCGGCTCGAAGCGCCCGATGACATGGGCCAGCGCCGCGCGCATGCCCACCATCACGCCGAACTGGTGCGCGCGCAGGTCGTCGAAGGCATCGCGCATCGCGGCCTCGGGCGGCATGAAGCCGCGCACGCCGGGCCCCAGCAGGTGCGCCAGCGCGACCTCGACCGTGGGCGAGAACTTGAGCGGGTTGTTGGCCTGCGACGCGATCATCGTGACCTCGGCGCGCACCTCGCGCTTGAACTCCTGGCGCGTGAGCAGCAGCTGCAGCGTGCCCTCGGTGGCGGTGCGCAGCATCGAGCCGATGCGCTCCATGAGGCCGGGCGTGAGCATCTCGGGCGGCTGGTGCGTGCTGGCGAGGCCGCGCAGGAAGGCGGCGAGCAGCTCGTCGTCGGAGGCGGTGCGCGGGGACGAGGCTGCTGCGGGGACTGCCGGCGGCGCGACATGCACGGGCGGCGGTGGTGGCGGAG
>NZ_JBYSZY010000097.1:0-5942 GCF_058787635.1 Variovorax sp. FW305-3-2-15-B-LB1
CTGACATTGCTATTGGTGGTGCTCAGGCCCGTAGACAAGCTGGAGATGCCACTGGTCGCCGTGCTCAGGCCGGTCGACAGGCTGTCGATTCCGCTCGTAGCGGTGCTCAGGCCACTCGACGTGGAAGTCGACAGGCTGCTGACGTTGCTGTTCGTCGTGCTCAAGCCGGTGGACAGGCTCGAGATGCCACTGGTCGCCGTGCTCAACCCAGTCGAGAGGCTGTCGATGTTGCTCGTGGCGGTGCTCAGGCCCGAGGACGTGGAGGTCGAGAGGCTGCTGACGTTGCTGTTCGTGGTGCTCAGGCCCGTGGACAAGCTGGAGATGCCACTGGTCGCTGTGCTCAAACCGGTCGAGAGGCTGTCGATGCCGCTCGTGGCCGTGCTCAGGCCGGACGACGTGGAGGTCGAGAGGCTGCTCACGTTGCTGTTGGTCGTGCTCAAGCCAGTAGACAAGCTGGAGATGCCGCTGGTGGCGGTGCTCAGGCCCGTCGACAGGCTGGAGATGCCGCTCGACGTCGAAGTCGACAAGCTACCCACAGTGCTGTTCGTGGTGCTCAGGCCCGTGGACAGGCTGGAGATGCCACTGGTCGCCGTGCTCAGACCAGTCGAGAGGCTGTCGATTCCGCTCGTCGCGGTGCTCAGACCAGACGACGTGGAAGTCGAGAGGCTGCTGACGTTGCTGTTGGTGGTGCTCAGGCCTGTGGAGAGGCTGGAGATGCCGCTGGTGGCGGTGCTCAGGCCGGTCGACAGGCTGGAGATGCCGCTCGACGTCGAAGTCGACAAGCTACCGACGTTGCTGTTCGTCGTACTCAAGCCAGTGGACAAGCTGGAGATGCCACTGGTCGCCGTGCTCAAACCAGTCGAGAGGCTGTCGATGCCGCTGGTAGCGGTGCTCAGACCGGACGACGTGGAGGTCGAGAGACTGCTGACGTTGCTGTTCGTTGTGCTCAGACCAGTAGACAGACTCGAGATGCCGCTGGTCGCCGAGCTCAAGCCGGTCGAGAGGCTGTCGATGCCGCTCGTGGCCGTGCTCAGTCCCGACGACGTCGAAGTCGACAGGCTGCTGACGTTGCTGTTCGTCGTGCTCAAGCCGGTGGACAGGCTGGAGATGCCGCTGGTTGCCGAGCTCAATCCCGTGGAGAGGCTGGAGATACCGCTGGTTGCGGTACTCAGACCCGTCGACAAGCTGTCGATGCCGCTGGTAGCGGTGCTGAGGCCGGACGACGTGGAAGTCGACAGGCTGCTCACGTTGCTGTTCGTCGTGCTCAAGCCGGTGGACAGGCTCGAGATACCGCTGGTCGCCGTGCTCAGGCCAGACGACGTCGAAGTCGACAAGCTGCTGACGTTGCTGTTCGTCGTGCTCAGGCCGGTGGACAGGCTCGAGATACCGCTGGTCGCAGTGCTCAAGCCAGACGAAGTGGAGGTCGACAAGCTGCTCACGTTGCTGTTCGTGGTGCTCAGCCCCGTCGACAAGCTATCGATGTTGCTCGTGGCCGTGCTCAAGCCAGACGACGTCGAGGTCGACAGGCTGCTCACGTTGCTGTTCGTCGTGCTCAAGCCCGTGGACAGGCTGGAGATGCCGCTGGTGGCAGTGCTCAGGCCAGACGACGTCGAGGTCGACAAGCTGCTCACGTTGCTGTTCGTCGTGCTCAGGCCCGTCGACAGGCTCGAGATGCCGCTGGTTGCCGTACTCAAACCCGACGACGTCGAGGTCGAGAGACTGCTGACGTTGCTGTTGGTCGTGCTCAGCCCGGTCGACAGGCTGTCGATGCTGCTCGTCGCAGTGCTCAGGCCAGACGACGTGGAGGTCGACAAGCTGCTCACGTTGCTGTTCGTCGTGCTCAAGCCCGTGGACAGGCTGGAGATGCCGCTGGTCGCAGTGCTCAAACCCGACGACATCGAAGTCGAGAGGCTGCTGACACTGCTGTTGGTCGTGCTCAAGCCGGTCGACAAGCTATCGATGCCGCTGGCAGCAGTGCTCAGGCCACTCGACGTCGAAGTCGACAGGCTGCTGACGTTGCTGTTCGTGGTGCTCAAGCCGGTGGACAGGCTCGAGATACCGCTGGTCGCCGTGCTCAGACCAGACGACGTGGACGTCGAGAGGCTGCTGACGTTGCTGTTCGTGGTGCTCAGGCCGGTCGACAGGCTCGAGATACCACTGGTCGCCGTGCTCAGGCCAGACGACGTAGACGTCGAGAGGCTGCTGACGTTGCTGTTGGTTGTGCTCAACCCGGTCGACAGGCTGTCGATGTTGCTGGTGGCGGTGCTCAAGCCAGACGACGTCGAAGTCGACAGGCTGCTGACGTTGCTATTCGTCGTGCTCAAGCCCGTGGACAGGCTCGAGATGCCACTGGTCGCAGTGCTCAGGCCGCTCGACGTCGAAGTCGACAAGCTGCTTACGTTGCTGTTCGTCGTGCTCAGGCCGGTGGACAGGCTCGAGATACCGCTGGTCGCCGTGCTCAGGCCGGACGACGTCGAGGTCGACAGGCTGCTCACGTTGCTGTTCGTGGTACTCAGCCCGGTCGACAGGCTGTCGATGCTGCTCGTGGCAGTGCTCAACCCCGACGACGTTGAAGTCGACAAGCTGCTCACGTTGCTGTTCGTCGTGCTCAGGCCCGTCGACAGGCTCGAGATACCGCTGGTGGCAGTGCTCAAACCCGACGACGTCGAGGTCGACAAGCTGCTCACGTTGCTGTTCGTCGTGCTCAAGCCCGTGGACAGGCTGGAGATGCCGCTGGTGGCGGTGCTCAGGCCAGACGACGTGGACGTCGACAGGCTGCTGACGTTGCTGTTGGTCGTGCTCAGGCCGGTCGACAGACTGTCGATGCTGCTCGTCGCAGTGCTCAAGCCGGACGACGTGGAGGTCGAAAGACTGCTGACATTGCTGTTCGTCGAGCTCAGGCCCGTGGACAGGCTGGAGATGCCGCTCGTGGCGGTACTGAGGCCGGACGAAGTGGACGTCGACAGGCTGCTCACATTGCTGTTCGTCGTGCTCAGACCCGTCGACAGGCTCGAGATGCCGCTGGTCGCCGTGCTCAAGCCACTCGACGTCGAGGTCGAAAGGCTGTCCAGGTTGCTGTTCGTGGTGCTCAGGCCGCTCGACGTGGACGTCGACAGGCTGTCGATACGGCTGTTGGCCGTGCTCAGACCCGACGATGTCGAAGTCGACAGGCTGCCCACGTTGCTGTTCGTGGTGCTCAGGCCGGTGGACAGACTGGAGATACCGCTGGTTGCGGTGCTCAAACCGGTCGACAAACTATCGATGCGGCTCGTAGCCGTGCTCAAACCCGAGGACGTCGAGGTCGACAAGCTGCCGACATTGCTGTTCGTCGTGCTCAGACCAGTGGACAGGCTGGAAATGCCACTGGTCGCCGTGCTGAGCCCCGTCGACAGGCTATCGATGCCACTCGCGGCCGTGCTCAGCCCGGTCGACGTGGATGTCGACAGGCTGCTCACGTTGCTGTTCGTGGTGCTCAGGCCAGTCGACAGACTGGAGATACCGCTGGTTGCCGTGCTCAAGCCGGTCGAGAGGCTATTGATGCTGCTCGTGGCCGTGCTCAGGCCCGACGACGTAGACGTCGACAAGCTGCTCACGTTGCTATTGGTGGTGCTCAGACCAGTCGAGAGGCTCTCAATGCCGCTCGTGGCCGTGCTCAGCCCACTCGACGTCGAGGTCGAAAGACTGCTGACATTGCTGTTCGTTGTGCTCAGGCCAGTGGACAGGCTCGAGATGCCGCTGGTCGCAGTGCTCAAGCCGGACGACGTGGACGTCGACAAGCTGCTCACATTGCTGTTCGTGGTGCTCAGGCCCGTAGACAGGCTCGAGATACCGCTGGTGGCCGTGCTCAAGCCACTCGACGTGGACGTCGACAGGCTGTCCAGGCTGCTGTTCGTGGAGCTGAGGCCAGTGGACAAGCTGGAGATACCGCTGGTCGCAGTACTCAAACCAGACGACGTCGAGGTCGAAAGGCTGCCAATGCTGCTCGTCGCCGTGCTCAAGCCAGACGACGTCGAAGTCGACAGGCTCGAAATACCACTGGTTGCCGTGCTCAAGCCGCTCGAGGTGGATGTCGACAAGCTGTCCAGGTTGCTATTGGTGGTGCTCAGGCCGGTGGACAGGCTGGCGATGCCGCTGGTCGCCGTGCTCAGCCCTGACGACGTGGACGTCGACAGGCTGCTCACATTGCTGTTGGTCGTGCTCAGACCGGTCGACAGGCTGTTGATGCCACTGGTGGCAGTGCTCAAACCAGACGACGTCGAAGTCGAAAGACTGTCGATGCTGCTCGTGGCCGTGCTCAGACCGGACGAGGTCGAGGTCGACAAGCTGCTGACGTTGCTGTTCGTCGTGCTCAGCCCCGTGGACAGGCTCGAGATACCGCTGGTGGCCGTGCTCAAACCCGACGATGTGGACGTGGAGAGGCTGTCGATGCTGCTCGTCGCGGTGCTCAGGCCAGACGACGTCGAGGTCGACAGGCTGGAGATGCCACTGGTCGCCGTGCTCAAGCCCGACGACGTGGACGTCGACAGGCTGTCGATACGGCTGTTCGTCGTGCTCAAGCCAGACGAAGTCGAGGTCGACAAGCTGCCGACGTTGCTGTTCGTGGTGCTCAGACCCGTGGACAGGCTGGAGATACCGCTGGTGGCAGTGCTCAAACCAGACGACGTCGAAGTCGAAAGGCTGTCGATGCTGCTCGTGGCCGTGCTCAGACCGGACGAGGTCGAGGTCGACAAGCTGCTGACGTTGCTGTTCGTGGTACTCAGGCCGGTAGACAGGCTGGAGATCCCGCTGGTGGAGGTGCTCAGACCCGACGACGTCGACGTCGAAAGGCTATCAATGCTGCTCGTGGCCGTGCTCAAGCCCGACGACGTGGACGTCGACAGGCTGCTGACGTTGCTGTTGGTGGTGCTCAGACCGGTCGACAGGCTGGAGATCCCACTGGTCGCCGTGCTCAAACCCGACGACGTCGAAGTCGAAAGGCTATCGATGCTGCTCGTAGCCGTGCTCAAACCAGACGACGTCGAGGTCGACAGGCTGCTCACGTTGCTGTTCGTCGTGCTTAGGCCCGTGGACAGGCTGGAGATCCCGCTGGTCGCCGTGCTCAGGCCACTCGACGTAGAAGTCGACAGGCTGCTCACGTTGCTGTTGGTCGTGCTCAGGCCCGTCGACAAGCTCGAGATGCCGCTGGTCGCGGTGCTCAGACCGCTCGAAGTCGACGTCGACAAGCTGCTCACGTTGCTGTTCGTGGTGCTCAGCCCGGTCGACAGGCTCTCGATGCCACTCGTCGCCGTGCTCAGACCCGAGGATGTGGAGGTCGAAAGGCTATCGATTCGACTGTTGGTCGTGCTCAAACCACTGGACGTCGAAGTCGACAAGCTGCCCACGTTGCTGTTCGTGGTGCTCAAGCCCGTCGACAGGCTGGCGATGCCACTGGTCGCAGTGCTCAGGCCCGACGATGTCGAAGTCGACAGGCTGCTCACGTTGCTGTTGGTCGTGCTCAGGCCAGTAGACAAGCTGGAGATGCCACTGGTCGCGGTGCTCAATCCACTCGATGTGGAAGTCGAGAGGCTGTCCAGGTTGCTGTTGGTGCTGCTCAGAGCCGTAGACAGGCTCGAGATGCCGCTGGTCGCCGTGCTCAGGCCGGACGACGTCGAGGTCGAGAGGCTGCTGACGTTGCTGTTGGTCGTGCTCAGACCAGTCGAAAGGCTGTCGATGCCACTCGTGGCTGTGCTCAAGCCGCTCGAAGTGGAGGTCGACAGGCTGCTGACATTGCTGTTTGTCGAGCTCAGGCTCGTGGACAGGCTCGAGATCCCGCTGGTCGCTGTGCTCAGGCCGCTCGACGTAGAAGTCGACAGGCTGCTCACATTGCTGTTCGTCGTGCTCAGGCCAGTGGACAGGCTCGAGATGCCGCTGGTCGCCGTGCTCAGGCCGGACGACGTCGAGGT
>NZ_JBYSZY010000097.1:6041-10245 GCF_058787635.1 Variovorax sp. FW305-3-2-15-B-LB1
AGATGCCGCTGGTCGCCGTGCTCAGGCCGGACGACGTCGAGGTCGAGAGGCTGCTGACGTTGCTGTTGGTCGTGCTCAAACCAGTCGACAGGCTGTCGATGCCACTCGTGGCTGTGCTCAAGCCGCTCGACGTGGAGGTCGAAAGGCTACTGACATTGCTGTTCGTCGTGCTCAGACCCGTGGACAGGCTGGAGATGCCGCTGGTCGCGGTGCTCAGACCAGACGACGTCGAGGTCGACAGACTGCTGACGTTGCTGTTGGTCGTGCTCAGGCCCGTCGACAAACTGGAGATGCCACTGGTCGCAGTGCTCAGACCGCTCGAGGTAGACGTCGACAAGCTATCGATGCTGCTCGTGGCCGTGCTCAGGCCCGACGACGTAGACGTCGAGAGGCTGTCGATACGACTATTGGTGGTGCTCAGGCCCGAGGACGTCGAGGTCGACAGGCTGCCCACGTTGCTGTTCGTCGTGCTCAGGCCCGTGGACAGGCTGGAGATACCGCTGGTCGCGGTGCTCAACCCGCTCGACGTGGAAGTCGAGAGGCTGTCCAGGTTGCTGTTGGTGCTGCTCAGAGCCGTGGACAGGCTCGAGATACCGCTTGTTGCCGTACTCAAGCCCGACGACGTCGAAGTCGACAGACTGCTGACGTTGCTGTTCGTGGTGCTGAGACCGGTCGAAAGGCTGGAGATGCCGCTGGTTGCCGTGCTCAAGCCGCTCGACGTCGAGGTCGACAAGCTGCTGACATTGCTGTTCGTGGTGCTCAGACCTGTGGACAGGCTGGAGATGCCGCTGGTCGCAGTGCTCAGGCCCGACGACGTAGATGTCGAGAGGCTGTCGATGCGGCTATTGGCCGTGCTCAGACCCGACGACGTCGAGGTCGACAAGCTGCCCACGTTGCTGTTCGTGGTGCTCAAGCCCGTCGACAGGCTCGAGATACCGCTGGTTGCAGTGCTCAGACCGCTCGAAGTGGAGGTCGAGAGGCTGTCGATGCTGCTCGCGGCCGTGCTCAGGCCGGACGACGTGGACGTCGACAAGCTGCTCACGTTGCTGTTCGTCGTGCTCAGACCTGTGGACAGGCTCGAAATGCCGCTAGCTGCAGTACTCAGGCCCGACGACGTCGACGTCGACAGGCTGCTCACATTGCTGTTGGTCGTGCTCAGGCCCGTCGACAGACTGTTGATGCCGCTCGTAGCGGTACTCAAACCGGACGACGTGGACGTCGACAAGCTGCTGACGTTGCTGTTCGTGGTGCTCAGGCCCGTGGACAAGCTGGAGATGCCGCTGGTGGCAGTGCTTAGGCCCGACGACGTAGATGTCGACAGGCTGCTCACGTTGCTGTTCGTCGTGCTCAGGCCCGTGGACAGGCTCGAGATTCCACTGGTCGCAGTGCTCAGGCCGCTCGACGTGGACGTCGAGAGACTGTCGATGCGGCTGTTGGTTGTGCTCAGACCCGACGACGTCGAGGTCGACAAACTGCTGACGTTGCTGTTCGTCGTGCTCAGACCTGTGGACAGGCTCGAGATGCCGCTCGTGGCGGTGCTCAGACCGCTTGAAGTCGACGTCGACAGGCTGTCGATGCGACTGTTGGTCGTGCTCAGGCCAGTCGACGTGGACGTTGACAGGCTGCCCACGTTGCTGTTCGTCGTGCTCAAGCCCGTGGACAGGCTCGAGATTCCGCTGATCGCCGTGCTCAGACCCGACGACGTCGACGTCGAAAGGCTGCTCACGTTGCTATTCGTAGTGCTCAGGCCTGTGGACAGGCTGGAGATGCCGCTGGTGGCCGTGCTCAAACCGGACGACGTCGAAGTCGACAGGCTGCTGACGTTGCTGTTGGTCGTGCTCAAGCCGGTGGACAGGCTGGAGATACCGCTCGTGGCCGTGCTCAAGCCGGACGACGTCGATGTCGACAGGCTACTGACGTTGCTGTTCGTGGTGCTCAGGCCAGTCGACAGGCTGGAGATGCCGCTGGTGGCCGTGCTCAAACCGGACGACGTCGATGTCGACAGGCTGCTGACGTTGCTGTTGGTCGTGCTCAGGCCCGTCGACAGACTCGAGATGCCACTGGTCGCCGTGCTCAAACCGGACGACGTCGAAGTCGACAGGCTGCTGACGTTGCTGTTCGTGGTGCTCAGGCCAGTCGACAGGCTGGAGATGCCGCTGGTCGCCGTGCTCAGCCCGCTCGACGTCGAGGTCGACAGGCTGCTGACGTTGCTGTTCGTTGTGCTCAACCCCGTGGAGAGGCTGGAGATGCCACTGGCAGCGGTGCTCAGGCCAGACGACGTGGACGTCGAGAGGCTGTCGATGCGGCTGTTGGTCGTGCTCAGACCCGACGACGTCGAGGTCGAGAGGCTGCCGACGTTGCTGTTCGTTGTGCTGAGGCCAGTCGACAGACTGGAGATGCCACTGGTTGCTGTGCTCAGACCTGTGGACAGGCTCGAGATTCCGCTGGTCGCCGTGCTCAGACCGCTCGACGTCGATGTCGAAAGGCTGTCGATGCGGCTGCTGCTGGTGCTCAGTCCGGACGACGTAGAAGTCGACAGACTACTGACGTTGCTGTTCGTGGTGCTCAGGCCCGTCGACAGGCTGGAGATGCCACTGGTGGCCGTGCTCAAACCGGACGACGTGGAGGTCGACAGGCTGCTGACGTTGCTGTTGGTCGTGCTCAGGCCGCTTGAAGTCGACGTCGACAGGCTGTCGATGCGGCTGCTGCTGGTGCTCAGGCCCGACGATGTGGAGGTCGACAAGCTGCCGACGTTGCTGTTCGTGGTACTCAGACCTGTGGACAGGCTGGAGATCCCGCTCGTCGCTGTGCTGAGGCCCGACGACGTCGACGTCGACAGGCTGTCGATGCGGCTGTTGGTCGTGCTGAGGCCAGTCGACGTGGAGGTCGAAAGACTGCCGACGTTGCTGTTCGTGGTGCTCAGGCCGGTCGACAGGCTCGAGATGCTGCTCGTGGCCGTGCTCAGTCCCGACGACGTCGAAGTCGACAGGCTGTTGATGCGACTGCTCGCCGTGCTCAGGCCCGACGATGTGGATGTCGACAGGCTGGCGACGTTGCTGTTCGTGGTGCTCAGGCCCGTGGACAGGCTGGCGATGCTGCTCGTGGCCGTGCTCAGGCCCGAAGACGTCGACGTCGACAGGCTGCTGATGCTGCTGTTGGTCGTGCTCAGCGTCGAATACAACTGGCTGCCGTTGATGGCATCCGTGCTGGTGTCGGTGATCCGGCCTGCTGCGACATTGGTGATCTGACGTTCGTTGTTGAGCGAGCCCACACTGACCACGCCAATAGGCGACGCGCCCGCAAAACCCGAATAGGTCACCGAGCCGATCGTCGCGGTGGGCGCCGCAGTCGCAGTGCTGGCAATCGCATTGGCGCCGATGGCAACCGCGTTGGCCGAAGTTGCCTGCGCGTTCAAGCCCAGAGCCATCGCGCCGGCGACGTTGGCCTTGGCCCCCGTACCCATGGCGAACGCGTCGGAAGCCGTGGCCTGCGCGTTCGCACCCATGGCGACGGCGCCGGTCGTCCCCGTATTCGTCTTGGCGCCAGCGCCGAAAGCCAAGGAATTGGTGCCGGCCGCAACCGCAGCACTGGTGGCGTCGCCGCCAACCGCGACAGCCCCGGAGCCTGTCGCCTGAGCTGCGGCACCGATGGCAACGGCATATGTATTGGTGGCGCGAGAGCCACCGGCTGTGCCACCCAAGCCGCCGAATGCCACCGCCCCAGTCCCGACAGCCTGCGCACCAGAACCCACCGCAAGAGCGCCGGCACCATTCGCGGACGTGGCCGTCTCGTTGGCATTGCCGCCGATGGCAATCGCATTCTTTCCCGTGGCGTTGGCACGATCTCCGATGGCGATGCCCGAGGCCGACCCGGTTGCATTCGCGCTCCATCCGATGGCGACAGCGGCATCCTGGGGTGCCAAGGCGTTGTATCCAAGTGCGACGCCGCCACTTACCGCGTTGGCTTGTTGCCCGATGGCAACGGCGTGGGCGCCGTTGGCGAGTGCGGTGCCGCCAATGGCAATGCCACCAACTGCGTTTGCACCTTGACCCAACGCGACAGCGCCGTTACCGGACGCAAAGGCCCGGTCAGTGCCGCTACCGCTGCCGATAGCCACCGACTCTCCCGACGCATTGCCATAGGCAGTGCCGGATGGCGTAGTGTTAGGCGGCGCATATTGAGCCAAAGCCCCGCCCCCATACCC
>NZ_JBYSZY010000098.1:0-10020 GCF_058787635.1 Variovorax sp. FW305-3-2-15-B-LB1
GGGTAGGGCACTCACCGGAAACATTCTAAAAGCGGGGCGCATGTCGGGCGGTTGGCGGGGTATCGGGGTGTATTTGGCGCGCTTATACCGATCCTCAACCGATCTCATTGGCTTTGGCGAAGGCGAAAACCTAAGCTCCCTCTCGCCAACGTATTCGCACAACAAGAACGCACCGGAGACACCCAATACACCGCCATGGCCCGCCGCCATGCCGCGCAGGGGGCCGCCGCGCGCGTTCGCCGACCACCCTGAAAGCCGACGCCATGACGACACCCCGCCCCCTGCGCTCCGCCGCCTGGTTCAACAACCCCGAACACAGCGAACTCTCGGTCCTGCACCTGGCCTGGTTCCTGAACTACGGCCTCACCCGCGAAGAGCTGCAATCGGGCAAGCCGATCATCGGCATCGCGCAAAGCGGCTCCGACCTCACGCCCTGCAACCGCCACCACCGCGAGCTGTCGCTGCGCGTGCGCGAAGGCATCCGCGAGATGGGCGGCATCGCGATGGAATTCCCGATGCACCCGATCCAGGAGAACGGCCGCCGCCCCACGGCCGCGCTCGACCGCAACCTGGCCTACCTGGGGCTCGTCGAGATCCTCACCGGCTACCCGATCGACGGCGTGGTGCTGACCACCGGCTGCGACAAGACCACGCCCGCCGCGCTGATGGCCGCGGCCACCGCCAACATCCCCGCCATCGTGCTGTCGGGCGGCCCGATGCTCAACGGCTGGCACGAAGGCCAGCGCACCGGCACCGGCACCACGTTGTTCAAGGCGCGCGAGCTGTTCGCCAAGGGCAGCATCGACTTCCCCGGCTACATCGACCTCGTGGGCTCCACCGTGCCCTCGGCCGGCCACTGCAACGTGATGGGCACGGCGTCGACCATGAACGCCCTGGCCGAAGCCCTGGGCATGAGCCTGCCCGGTTGCGCGGCCATTCCCGCGCCGTACCGCGAGCGCGGCCAGATGGCCTACGAAACCGGCCGGCGCATCGTCGACATGGTGCGCGAAGACCTCAAGCCCTCGGACATCCTCACGCGCTCGGCCTTCGAGAACGCGATCGTCGTCAACTCGGCCATCGGCGGCTCGACCAACGCGCCGATCCACCTCATCGCCATCGCCAAGCACGCGGGCGTCGAACTCAACATCCAGGACTGGGAAACGGTCGGCCTCGAGGTGCCGCTGCTGCTCGACATGCAGCCCGCCGGCAAGTACCTCGGCGAGGAGTTCTACCGCGCGGGCGGCGTGCCCGCCGTGGTCGCCGAGCTGCACCGCCACGGCCTGATCCGCACCGACGCGCGCACCGTCAACGGCCACACCCTGGCCGTCAATTGCGCCGACGCGCCCGTGAAAGACGCCGACGTGATCCGCCCCTTCGACCAGCCGCTGCGCGAGAACGCCGGCTTCCTCGTGATGTCGGGCAACCTCTTCGACAGCGCGATCATGAAGACCAGCGTGATCTCCGACGAGTTCCGCGCGCGCTACCTGAGCCAGGCCGGCGACCTCGACGCCTTCGTGGGCCGCGCCATCGTGTTCGACGGCCCGGAAGATTTCGAAGCCCGCATCGAAGACCCGTCGCTGGACATCGACGCGAGCTGCATCCTGTTCATGCGCGGCGTCGGCCCCATCGGGCACCCGGGCTCGTCGGAGGTGGTCAACATGCGCGCGCCCTCGCACCTGCTCAAGAGCGGCGTGTCGGCCTTGCCCTGCATCGGCGACGGCCGGCAGTCGGGCACCTCGGGCTCGCCGTCGATCCTCAACGCCTCGCCCGAAGCCGCCGCAGGCGCGGGCCTGGCGCTGCTGCAGACCGGCGACAAGGTGCGCGTGGATTTGAAGGAACGCACCGTCAACATGCTCGTCGACGACGAGGTGTTGCAGGCGCGCGCCCGCGAGCTCGAGGCGAAGGGCGGCTACCCGATTCCCGCGAGCCAGACGCCGTGGCAGGAGATCCAGCGCGCGATGGTGGACACGCTGTCCGAAGGCATGGTGCTGAAACCGGCGACCAAGTACCAGCGCGTGGCGCAGACGGCGGGGATTCCTCGCCGGAATCACTGAGGACTTTTGTTCAGGGCGACGCTCCCGCCGACGGGGAGCCTTGCTCCGCGAATGTCCCCCGGCCTGCGGGCTTCCGCCCCTCCCCCTTGGTTTCGCTGCGCAAGGCACCCCATCGACGTGAGCGTGTTCAGAGCACGTGTGGATCGGCCCGCACAACGACCGCGCCCATCGTGCTCAGGACACTGGGTGCTTCCCGCAGCGAAATCAAGGAGGAGGGGCGAAGCCCCGGGGGACATTCGCGGAGGGAAGTACCCGGTGGCCTGAGCACACGCCCTGAATGAACCCGCACCCAGAATTTTTTAAATCAGAAGAAGGAGTCAGACATGAAGTGGATGAGCGTTCAAACGCCCCAAGGCCCCCGCGTGGGCTACATCAAGGACGGCGCACTGCAGCCCGTCGATGCGGCCCACATGCAGGACATCGTCGAAGGCAAGCCCTGGCGCGATGCAGGCCAGCCAATCCCCCTCGCCGACGTCAAGCCCACGCTGCCGTTCGCACCGAGAAACATCATCTGCATCGGCGCCAACTACCGCGACCACTGCATCGAGACCGGCCTGGCCATCCCCGAGAAGCCCGTCGTGTTCGCGAAGTTCAGCAACACGCTGGCCGCTGATGGCGATGCGATCACCTGGCCCGAAGGCTTCACCGAGAAGGTCGACTGGGAAGCCGAACTCGGCGTCGTCATCGGTAAGCGTGCACAGGGCGTGAGCGAGGCCGAAGCGCTCTCGCATGTGTTCGGCTACGTGGCTGCCAACGACGTGAGCGCGCGCGACGTGCAACTGGGCGAGGCCCAATGGGTGCGCGGCAAGTCGCTCGACGGCTTCTGCCCGCTCGCGCCCACCGTCGTCACGCGCGACGAAGTGGCCGACGTGCAATCGCTGGGCATCCGCTGCCTCGTCAACGGCGAGGCCGTGCAGTCGTCCAACACCAGCGAAATGATCTTCTCGGTCGCGTTCCTCATCGCGTACCTCTCGCGCGCCATCACGCTGGAGCCCGGCGACCTGATCCTCACCGGCACGCCAGCCGGCGTCGGCCTGGGCCTGAAGCCGCCACGCTTCCTGAAGCGCGGCGACGTGGTCTCGGTCGAGATCGACGGGCTGGGTTCGGTGACGAACCCGGTCCACGGCGCGGTCGCACGCGGCTAGCCTCCACGGCTTTCAGACAGACATACCTATTCAGGAGACAACAACAATGACAACCACGAGTCCCTACGGCGAGCTGGTCACAGGCGCCATCCACAAGGCGCGCTGGCGCCTGCTGCCCATGCTGATCGTCATGTACATCATGTCGATCCTTGATCGCGTGAACGTCGGCTTCGCCAAGCAGGCGCTGCAGATCGACACCGGCCTGAGCAACAGCGCCTTCGCGCTCGGCGCCGGCATCTTCTTCGTGAGCTACGCGATCTTCGAAGTGCCGAGCAACGTGATTTTGTCGCGCGTCGGCCCGCGCATCTGGCTGTGCCGGATCATGGTCACCTGGGGGCTCGTGGCCTCGGCCATGATGTTCGCCACCACCGAGACCTCCTTCTACGTGCTGCGCTTCCTGCTCGGCATCGCGGAGGCGGGCTTCTACCCCGGCGTGCTGCTCACGCTGACCTACTGGTTTCCCGCCAAGGTGCGTGCGCAGGCCAACGGCATCCTGCTGTTCGGCTTTGCGGGCGCGCTCGTCATCGGCGGGCCGATCTCCGGCGCGCTGCTCGACATGAACGGCATCGCCGGCCTCAAGGGCTGGGAATGGATGTTCCTCATCGAGGGCCTGATGGCCGTGGTGGTGGGCATCGTGGCCTTCTTCGTCATCGTCGACCGGCCGCACAACGCGCCCTGGCTCACGACCGCGCAGCAGAACGCGCTGCAGGCCGTGCTCGACCAGGAAGCGGCAGAGAAGTCGGCCGACAGCCCGCAGACCGTGTGGCAGACGCTGTGCAATCCGCGGGTCATGTTCTTCGCGCTGAACTTCTTCATCGTGCAGATCGCCGCCTACGGCCTCATCTTCTATCTCCCGACCCAGGTGGGGCAGATCCTGGGCCAGAAGATCGGCCTGCTGGTCGGCTTCGTCACCAGCATCCCGTGGCTGCTGGCGCTGTTCGTCGTGTACTTCGTCACGCGCTGGTCCGACCGTCACCACGACCGTCGCCGCGTCACCGTGGCCACGCTCTACACGATCTTCGGTGTGTGCGTGTGCCTGTCGGCGCACGGCTCGCCGATCTTCGCGATCGCGGCGCTGTCCATCGGTGCGTCGACCTACCTGTCGGGCACGCCGATCTTCTATGCCTTCCTGTCGGAGCGGCTGTCGGGCCTGGGCATTGCCACGGGCATCGCGCTGGTCAACTCCATCGGCAACCTGGGCGGCTTCGTGGCGCCCAACCTGCGGACCTACGTGGAGCAGAACCATGGCGGCTCGGCCGCGGGGCTGTACACGCTGGGCAGCGCGGCGCTGCTGGCCGCGCTGATGCTGGCGCTCATGCCCAAGGGCTGGCGCGTGGCGAAGAAGAGTGGGGCTGCGGCGGCGCCGGCGGCCGTGCTCGACGGCCGGGCGCGCGCCTAGCCGTTCAGAAGGCCTGTCGCCAGACGCGCGACAGGGCCTGCCACGCGCAGTCCACCTCCGGCCGCTTGAGCGCGCCGGCCAGGCAGACAAAGCGCAGGTCGCAGCCGATGCTCACGCGGTCGGCAATGACCAGGCCATCGCGCTGGCTGGCCTGCAGCGCCAGCGCATCGCGCGCCAGCGAAATGCCCACGCCGGCGCGCACCAGCGCCAGCATCGACATCTCCTGGTCGGCCTGCGCGGCCTTCTTCAGCACCAGCTTGTGGGCCTGCAGCACCGGCGCCAGCAGCCGCGAATGCGAGGAGGTCGCCGGTGCCAGCACCCACGGCAGGTACGCCAGCTCGGGCCAGTCGCGGCCCAGCACCTGCGGCGCCCAGCCGCTCGGGCCGATCACCTGGTAGTTGAAGCGCGCCAGCACCTGCGAATGGAACAGTTCGCCGTCGTGGCGCCGTGAGGCGGCGCTGGCCTGCGGCAGGTCGGTGGCCTCGGGGTCGCCGAGGTAGAAGCCGATGTCCAGTTCCTTGTTGAGCAGGCGCGCCAGCACGTCGCCGCTCGTGCCCTGGTGCAGCTCGGTCTCGAGCTCGGGCGCCAGCGCCACCAGTTCGGTGAGGAAGGGGCTGAGCCGCGTGAAGTCGGGGTCGAGGATGGTGCCGATGCGCAGCGAGCCGCGCACGCCGCCCTTGAGCCGCTCGGCGGCCACCGCGAAATCGTTCAGGCTCTCGAGCGCATGCTCCGCATGGTTGAGCAGCGCCGCGCCGTCGCGCGTGAGCAGCAGGCCGGTGGGCGTGCGCTGGAACAGCTCCAGCTCGACCAGCGCGCCCAGTTCCTTGAGCTGCAGGCTCACGGCCGGCTGCGTGAGGAACAGGCGCTGCGCGCCGCGCGACACCGAGCCCTCGCGGGCCACGGCCACGAAGGCCTGCAGGAGCCGGGGCTCGATCTTCTTCATGCCGCGCCGGGGAAAGGCTGCAGCTGCTTGTACATGACGAAGGCGTCCACGAAGCCCAGCTGCGGATGCCTGAATGCGCCCGGCAAGGTGCCGACGATGGCGAAGCCCATGTGCTGCCACAGCCGCACCGCGCGCTCGTTGGTCGAGACGACGAAGTTGAACTGCATCGCCAGGAAGCCCATGCGCAGGGCCTGCTGCTGCGAGTGTTCGCACAGCGCCGAGGCCACGCCCAGGCCGCGCGCCGCCTCGGACACCACATACCCGCAGTTGCTCACGTGCGCGCCCTGGCCGGGCTGGTTGGGGCGGATCACATAGGTGCCGAGCACGGCGCCTTCGTCGTTGCAGGCCACGAAGGTCAGGGTGGGCACCTTCATCCACGAATGGCGGGCCTGTTCTTCCGTCACATCGGGCGGGTAGGTGTAGGTGTCGCCGCGGCGGAACGTCGGTTCGAGGACGGCCCAGAGGGCGGGCCAGTCGGTATCGAGGGCTTCGCGGATCTGGATCATGGGGTGATTCGGAAAAGGTGCGGCATGCCAACAAGGATAATCCGCGCCCATGGAAATCATCAGCTTTCTCGTCGACTTCATCCTTCACGTCGACAAACACCTTGAGGCCTTCGTGGTCGCCTATGGCCCCTGGGTCTATGCGCTGCTGTTCCTGATCGTGTTCGTCGAGACCGGCGCGGTGGTCATGCCGTTCCTGCCGGGCGACTCGCTGCTCTTCATCGTCGGCGCGCTGTGCGGCGTGGGGCTCATGAGCTTTCCGCTGGCCTGCGGCATCCTGATCGCGGCGGCCATCCTCGGCGACCAGTGCAACTACTCGATCGGGCGCTACTTCGGGCCCAAGGTGTTCCAGTGGGAGAACTCGCGCTTCTTCAACCGCAAGGCCTTCGACCAGGCCCACAGCTTCTACGAGCGCTACGGTGGCATCACCATCGTGCTCGCGCGTTTCATGCCCTTCATCCGCACCTTCGCGCCCTTCGTGGCCGGCGTGGCCGAGATGAACCGCGCGAAGTTCACGGCCTACAACGTGGGCGGTGCGCTCATCTGGGTGCTGGGCATTGCCACCGCGGGCTACTTCTTCGGCAACCTGCCGTTCGTGCGCCAGCACCTGGACAAGATCATCTGGGCACTGATCTTCGTGCCCGGCCTGCTGGCCATCTTCGGCGCGTGGCGCGCCTCGAAGGCCGAGAAGGCGCGGGCGGCGGCCTCGCAGGCCTGAGCCGCGCTCGGCCCACCCCAGAAAAAAACGCGCCGGAGGGCGCGTTTTTTCGTTGAGGGTTGGAAGGATCAATCAGTAGCGCGGCCCGTTGTCCGGGTAGTAGCCACTGCCGCGCGGGTAGCGTTGCTGGTTGTAGTAGTTGCGCTCGTCGACGTTGCGGCCCACCTGGTTGCCGATGATGCCGCCGATGGCCGCGCCGCCGAGCGTGCTGCCCGTGTTGCCGCCGATCGCATGGCCCACCGCCGCGCCGCCGAGTGCGCCAATGCCGGTGCCGAGGTTCTGGTTCGGACCGCTCGCACAACCTGCCAGCGTCATGACCGAAGTGGCAGCTGCAGCGGCGATCCAGAGACGTGTCTTCAACATGAGGTCCACCTTTCGAGAGTGATGGCTCATCATGGTCAAAAGTATGCATTTCGCGGTGTAGGAGCCTGCCGCGCTTGCCTGTGCGCAGGGGTGGGCCGCTTGGCGTGGGACAGGGCGCGTGTTGCCGGACGCAACGCCTGAAAGCACGTGTGGCTACGGGGTGCGCGGCTTCGGGGCCTTCTTCTTCGGGGCTTCCAGCGCACCCGACGACGCCGCCCGCAGGATGCGGCGGAAGGTGGGGCACTCCATGTGGCTGGGCGCGGGGCAGACCGCCGCATGCCGCAGGCCGTCGCGCATCGCCGTGAGCTGGCGGATCGTGCGGTCCAGGTCCTGAGCCTTGTCCGCGAGCACCTGCCGGTCGATGCGCGGTTTGCCTTCGGGCGAGAACATGTGGCCGATTTCCTCCAGCGAGAAACCGGCGGCGCGCCCCAGCGCGATGAGCGCCAGCCGCTCCAGCACCTCGGGCGCGAACACGCGGCGCAGGCCGTGCCGGCCGGTCGAGGCGATCAGCCCTTTTTCTTCATAGAAGCGCAGCGTCGAGGCGGGAACGCCGGCGCGTTGCGCGACTTCCGAAATGTCCATGTGCCGGCCCCCTCTTGACTTCAAGTCGACTTGAATTGGCACAGTCTAGCTCTCGCCGCTTGAAGGCATCTGAAGGAAAACGATCATGGACGACACATCTCCCGCCAATGCCGAACAGGCCGCCTTGTGGAACGGCCACGCCGGCAGCGCCTGGGTCCGGACGCAGGCCGTGCTCGACGCGATGTTCCAGCCGCTCGAAGCGCGGCTGAGCGACGCGGTGCGCGCCGTGGGCGCCCGCCGCGTGCTCGACGTGGGTTGCGGCACCGGCCGCACGACGCTCGCCGTGGCGCGGCAGCTCGGCCCGACAGGGCAGTGCCTCGGCGTTGACATCTCTGCGCCGATGATCGAGGCGGCGAAGGCCCGCGCTGCACGCGAGGTGCTCCCGTCGGCTCGCTTCGTCTGCGCCGACGTGCAGGGCCATGCCTTCGAGCCGGCCGCGTTCGACACGGTCATCTCGCGCCTGGGCGTGATGTTCTTCGACGACCCGGTGCGGGCCTTCGCGAACCTGCGGCGTGCGGCGACCGACGGCGCGGCCCTGCGCTGCATCGCCTGGCGCGGCGGGGCCGACAACCCGTTCATGACCACGGCCGAGCGCGCCGCCGCACCGCTGCTGCCCGGCCTGCCGCCGCGCCAGCCGAACGCACCGGGCCAGTTCGCGTTCGCCGACCGCGCGCGGGTCGCGGGCATCCTCGCGGCGAGCGGATGGGGCGAGGTCGACATCCAGCCCTTCGAGGTCGAATGCGCGTTCCCCGCGACGGCGCTGGCCGACTACTTCACGCGGCTCGGGCCGGTCGGGCTGGTCCTGCAGGAGGTGGATGACGCGACGCGCGCGCAGGTCGTCGAGACGCTGCATGCGGCCTTTGCGCCCTATGTGCAGGGCGACGACGTGCGCTTTGTCGCGGCCTGCTGGATGATCGCGGCGCGCGCGCCGGGGCAGGAGCGCGGCCATGTCTGAGGCCGTCGAATGCGCGTTGCGCACGCTGTGGATCGGCGTCGGCGCGACGGTGGTGATGGACCTGTGGGCCGTGCTGCGCCAGCGCCTGTTCGGCATTCCCTCGCTGGACTACGCGCTCGTGGGTCGCTGGCTTGTGCACCTGACGCGCGGGCGCTTCTTTCACGACCCCATCGGCAAGTCGCCGCGCGTGGCGGGCGAGGGCGCCATCGGCTGGACCGCGCACTACCTGCTCGGCATCGCGTTCGCGGCCGTGCTCTTGGCCGGTTGGGGGCTTGGGTGGGCTCGCCAGCCGACGCTGGTGCCTGCGTTGATCGTCGGCATCGGCACCGTGCTCGTGCCGTTCTTCGTGATGCAGCCTGCGATGGGCGCGGGCTTTGCCGCGCGCCGCACGCCGCGCCCGGCGATGGCGCGGTTCCAGAGCGTGGTGACGCACGCGGTCTTCGGCGTCGGCCTCTATGCGGCCGCGTGGGTCGCCCGCGTGGCGGGCCTCTAGATCAGAGCTGCCGGCTGCGCGCGAGCGGCGGGTTCTGTGCGAAGTAGCGCTGGATGCCGCGCATCAGCGCGTCGGCCAGGTTCTCCTGGTAGTCGGCGCGGCGCAGGTTGGCTTCTTCCTCGGGGTTGCTGATGAAGGCCGTTTCGACCAGCACGCTCGGGATGTCGGGCGCCTTCAGCACCGCGAAGCCGGCCTGCTCGACCTGTGCCTTGTGCAGCCGCGCACCGATGCCCTTGATCTCGCCGAGCATCGCGCCGCCGAGCTTCAGGCTGTCGTTGATCTGCGCGGTGGTGCTCATGTCGAGCAGCGCGCGCTGCACCTGGGCCTCGTGGTTGCCCACGTTCACGCCGCCGACCTTGTCGGCGTCGTTCTCCTTGTTGGCCAGCCAGCGCGCGGCGCTGCTGGAGGCGCCGCTCTGGCTCAGCGCGAACACGCTGGCGCCGCGCGCGGCGGGCGTGGTGAAGGCGTCGGCATGGATGCTCACGAACAGGTCGGCCTGCACGCGCCGCGCCTTCTGCACGCGCACGCCCAGCGGCACGAAGAAGTCGGCGTCGCGCGTGAGAAAGGCGCGCATCGGGCTGCCGTTGACGCTGGCTGCGTTGATGCGCTCGCGCAGGCGGTGCGCCACCTGCAGCACGATGTCTTTCTCGCGCGTGCCGTTCGGGCCGATGGCGCCGGGGTCTTCACCGCCGTGGCCGGGGTCGAGCGCGACGATGATGATGCGGTCGGTGCGGCTGGCCGTGGCGCGCGGCGGCGGGCCGGGCGGTGTCACGGGTCGGGCCGGGGGCGCTGCGGCCACCACGGGCGGCGGTGCCGGCGGCAGCGGCATGCCGCCGGGCGGCAGGGCCGGTGCGGGGCTGCACAA
>NZ_JBYSZY010000099.1:0-9666 GCF_058787635.1 Variovorax sp. FW305-3-2-15-B-LB1
GAGGAGGAGGTGGCGGCGGTGGCTTCCCGATCGGCGTGCTGCCGACGCCCGTGCCGGGAGGCGGGGGCAACGGTGGCGAGGGCGGCATCGTCGCGTCTGCGACGGTCGCCGGCCAGTGCGCCGCGCCGCGCCGGGGCATCAACCCCGCGACCGGTCGCGCGTACCCCGACACCGCTGGCACCGTCGACAACGAGAAGAGCTGGGTGCGCGGCTGGATCGACGAAACCTACCTTTGGTACAACGAGGTGCCCACGACCCTCAAGGCGTCCGACTACGCCACGCCGTTGACCTGGTTCAGCGTGCTCAAGACGCAGGCCACCACGCCCTCGGGCCAGCTCAAGGATCGCTTCCACTTCTACCTCGACACCGAGGCGTACCGCCTGGAGTCGGAGGGCGGCGTGTCGGTCGGCTACGGCATGGACACGGCGGCGGTGCGCAGTTCGCCGCCGCGCAACATCCGTCTCGCCTTCGTCGAGCCGGGTTCGCCGGCGGCGGCGGCCGGCCTGGCGCGCGGGGCCAAGCTGCTCGCGGTCGACGGCGTCGACGTGGTGGCCAGCACCGGGCAGGCCAATGTCGACATCATCAACCGCGCGATCTCGCCGCAGAACCTCGGCGAGAAGCACACCTTCACCTTCGAGGTGAGCGGCACGCGCGGCAGCCCGATCGAGCTCACGGCCCAGCGCATCACGAGCACCCCGGTGCTGTACACCCGCACCATCGGGCCGGCCGGCAACCGCGTGGGCTACCTGCTGTTCAACGACCACATCTCGACCGCCGAGGGGCAGCTGGTCACGGCCATGAACACGCTCAAGCAGGACGGCGGCGTCCAGGACCTCGTGATCGACATGCGCTACAACGGCGGTGGCCAGTTGCGCATCGCGAGCCAGCTGGCCTACATGGTGGCCGGGCCGGGCCCGACGAACGGCAAGACCTTCGAGTTGCTGACCTTCAACGACAAGAACCCGTACCGCACCACGCTCGCGGACAACCTCACGCCCTTCTTCACGACCACCCGCGCCGGCCAGCCCCTGCCCACGCTGGGCCTGTCGCGCGTCACGCTGCTGACGGGCCGCAGCACCTGCTCGGCCAGCGAGTCGGTCATCAACAGCCTGCGCGGCGTGGGCGTCACGGTCAACCTCGTAGGCGCCACCACCTGCGGCAAGCCCTACGGGTTCGTTCCGCAGGACAACTGCGGCACCACCTACTTCGCGGTCAACTTCAAGGGCGTCAACCAGGCCGGTTTCGGCGACTACGGCGACGGCTTTGCACCCAATGCCAGCTGCGCCGTGGCCGACGACTTCGACCACCCCCTGGGCGACGCCGCCGAAGGCCGGCTGGCCGCGGCGCTGCGGTTGCGCGACACCGGTTCGTGCGCGGCGGCCACGGCCTCCGCCAAGGCCGCGGACACCCTGGGCCTGGAGAAGGCCGCCGCGCCGGTGGAAGAAGACGAGCCCTTCCTGCGCCCCCGCTCGCCGCTGCGCGAGAACCGGCTGATCGACCTTGTGCCCAACCCGGGCTGATAGACGGCCTGACCCCGCGCGCGAGGCCGGCGCCGGCCTCGCGGAAAACCCCTAGCCGCACCCCATTGCCACGCCTGCGGCCTGCCACTTAGAGTTTGGCAAACGTTTGCGCAAAGGTTTGCGCAAACGTTTTCACTCCCTGGCGCCCCGTTGGGAAACCGGGCTGAAAACCAAACACTTAGGAGAAACAGATGCGCAAATGGACAGTGACGACCTTCTGGCTCGTCGTCGTGGCCGTGCTCACGGCATGCGGCGGTGGCGGGGGCGGCAATGACGGCATCGGCCTGGCGCCCGGGTTCGCCGCAACGCCGGTGGCGCAGAAAGTCATCATCGACAGCGACTACAACACCATGAGCGACGACGGCCAGCTCGGCGTCATAGCCGCGCAGCTGCAGGCCGAGGGCAAGGTGCAGGTGATGGGCATCAGCGTCGTCTCGGGCAACCAGTGGCTCAAGCAGGGCGTGGCCGATGCGCTGATGTCGGTCGAGCGCCTGGGCGTGGGCCAGCGCATCGGTGTCTACGTGGGCGAGAACTACGCCATCAACCACGACTACGCGACCATCGAGGCCGAGATGAAGGCCGGCGCGGGCGGCGACGGCTACCTGGGCGCCTGGAGCGGCCCCGAGCCCAAGACCGACGCCGACCTCAAGCCCTCGCCCGACGGCTTCGCCACGCGCACCGTGGTGCAGCGCAAGAGCGCGGTCGACTTCATCATCGACACCGTCAAGGCCAACCCGAACGAAATCACCATTCTGGCCATCGGCCCGCTCACCAACATCGCGCTGGCCGTGAAGAAGAGCCCCGACATCGTGCCGCTGATCAAGAAGATCATCTACATGGGCGGCGCCGTCGACGTGGCCGGCAACACCACCCATTTCGCCGAGTTCAACTGGTGGTTCGACCCCGAGGCCGCGCAGTTCGTGGTGCGCCTGCCGATCCCGCAGGTGGTGGTGCCGCTGGACGTGACCGACACCGTGTTCCTCACCAAGCCCGTCTACGACCGCATCGCGCACCCGGCCAAGCCCACGGCCGTGACCGAGGTGTTCCGCAAGCTCAACGGCTACGGCTTCAGCGGCACCAACGGCTTCGAGAACAACCCGAACTACACGCAGAACATCTGGGACACGCTGGTGCTGGCCTACCTCATCGATCCGCGCTACGCCACGCAGACCGTCGAGCGCTATGTCGACGTGGTGGCCAAGCCCGGCGCCGCCGACAACGGCCGCTCCATCGGCTACACCACGCCGCCCGCGGGCGTGCCGCTGCAGAAGATGACGGTGGTGAAGAAGTTCGACAACGCGCGCTTCTTCGAGCTCTACATCGACCTGCTCACGCGGCCGGTGCCGATCACGCTGCCGGCGAGCGGCTCGTAAACCACCTGCCGTCAGCCGGCGCGCGGGGCCGGAGCGCCGATACTTCGGCCCTCGAACAGGGAACACACGCATGCTGATCGGCATCGATATCGGAACCTCCGCGGTCAAGATCGTCCTGACCGACCTGCAGCTGCTGCAGGTCGTGGCCACGGTCGATCGGCCGCTCACTTCGCAGTACCCGCAGCCGCTGTGGTGCGAGCACGACCCCGACCAGTGGTGGGCCGCCGTGGCCGACGGCCTCGACGAGCTGGCGCGCACGCACCCGACAGCGATGGCCGGCGTGCAAGGCATCGGCCTGTCGGGCCAGATGCACTCGCTGGTGCTGCTCGACGCGGCCGACCGCCCCGTGCGCCCCGCCATCCTCTGGAACGACGGCCGCGCCGCCGCCGAGGCCGCCGAGCTCATGCAGACCGACCTGGCCCTGCGGCGCGCCGTCGGCGTGCAGCCGATGGCGGGCTTCACCGGCCCGAAGCTGCGCTGGCTGCGCACCCACGAGCCCGAGGCCGTGGCGCGCGCCCGCTCGCTGCTGCTGACCAAGGATTACGTGCGCCTGCAGCTGTCGGGCGAGAAAGTGACCGACGTCACCGACGCCGCCGGCACCTGGCTGTTCGACCAGGCGCAGCGCCGCTGGTCGCCGCAGGCGCTCGCCGCCTGCGGGGTCGGTCCCGCCTGGTTGCCGCGCGTGGTCGAGTCGTGCGAGCCCTGTGCCACCGTGCGCGATGCATTGGCTGCGCGCTGGGGCTTGCCGCGCGGCGTGCCGATTGCGGGCGGCGCGGGCGATGCCGCGGCGGGCGGCGTCGGCATCGGCGTGGTCGGGCCGGGCGACGGCTTCGTGTCGCTCGGCACCTCGGCGCAGATCCTGGTGGCCGACACCGCGCACCGCCCCGATCCCGAGCGGCTGGTGCACGCCTTCTGCCACGCGCTGCCGCAGCGCTGGTACCGCATGGCCGCGCTGCTCAACGGCGCGAGCCCGCTCGCGGCGCTGGCGTCGTGCACCGGCGGTGCCTCGGTCGGCGCGCTGCTGGCCGAGGTCGAGGCCGCGTACACCGGGCCCTCGCGCCTGCTCGCGCTGCCTTATCTGTTCGGCGAGCGCACGCCGCACAACAACCCCTTCGCGCGCGGCGCGATCGTCGGCCTGTCGGGCGCCACCACGCGCGCCGACCTGATGCAGGCGGTTTGCGAAGGCATCGCCTTCTCGCTCGCCGACGGCCTGGAAGCGCTGAGCGCGCAGACGGCGCGGCCCGAGCGCCTGGCGCTGATCGGCGGCGGCGCGCGCTCCGCCTTCCTGGCGCAGCTGATCGCGTCGGTGCTGGACGTGCCGCTGGTGCTGTACGAATCCGCCGACCGCGGCCCGGCCTTCGGTGCGGCGCGGCTCGCGCGGCTGGCGGTCACGGGCGAAGACCCGGCGGGTGTGGTCGTCGCGCCGGCCGTGCGCCAGGTGCTGGCGCCCGACGCCGCCCTGCATGCGGCCTACCAGCCCCGGCTGGAGGCCTTCCGCACGCTCTACCGCGCGATGGCGCCGGTCTGGGCGTCGGTGGCCTGACGAGGCGCTCGCGGGTTCAGTCCGGCGTGAGCCCGGCGGTGTCCACCACCTTCTTGTACACGTCGAACTCGGCGGCGATCTGCTGCGTGAATTCCTGCGGCGTGTTGCCGACGACGAAGGAGCCGGTGTCCTGGATGCGCTTGCGCACGGCAGGATCTTCGAGCGACTTGCGCGCCGCCGCGTGCACCTTGTCCACCACGTCCTTGGGCAGGCCCTTGGGGCCCACGATGCCGTAGTACGCCATGCGGTTCACCGGCGCGAGGCCGACCTCCTTGAAGGTCGGCACGTCGGGCAGGTCCTTCAGGCGCTCGGACGCCGCCACGATGATCGGGATCAGCCGACGGTCCTTGATGAACGGCAGGGCGGAAGGCAGGTTGTCGAAGATCATCGCGACCTGGCCCGCGACGGTGTCGTTGAGCGCCGGGCCCGACCCGCGGTAGGGGATGTGCGTGACGGACGCGCCGGCCATGCCCTTGTACAGCTCCATCTGCAGGTGCCCGATGCTGCCCGTGCCTGCGGTGGCGTAGGCGTACTTGCCGGGGTTCTTCTTCAGCACCTCGATGAAGCCCTTGTAGTCCCGTGCCGGAAAGCTGGGATGGACCGCAATGACATTGGGCGTGGCCGCCAGGTTGATGATGGGCGTGAAGTCGGCCTTCGGGTTGTACGGCACCTTGGGGTTGATGGCCGGATTCGCCGCCGTCGTCGACACGGTGCCGATGCCCAGCGCGTAGCCGTCGGGCGTGGCGCGCGCGGTCTCGGCGGCCCCGATCGCGCCGCCCGCGCCCGACTTGTTCTCGACGATGACGCTCTGCCCCAGGTGCCTGCCCAGGGGCTCGGAAATGACGCGCGCAATGATGTCCGTCGTGCCGCCCGGCGCGAACGGCACCTGCAGCTTGACGGGCTTGTCGGGGTAGCCCTGCGCATGGGCGGGCACGCTTGCCGCCAGCAGGCAGGCGAGGGCGAACAGGGTGGGGTTTTTGGGCAAGGTGTCTTCCTCCTCTTGGATTGATGGAATGGGCGGGATGAGTGGGGAACAGGTCAGGGGCGCCGCGGAATCAGGCAGCTCGCGTCGAGCTCGCCCGGGTCGTTGACGCCGAGCATGGCCATGTTCCGGTCGACCTCGTCCCGCAGCAGCCGGATCGCGTGCGTGACGCCCGCGTGGCCGCCCACGGCGGCGGCATACATGAACGGGCGGCCGGCGAACACGGCCTTGGCGCCCAGCGCCAGCGCCTTCAGCACGTCGCTGCCGCGACGCACGCCGCCGTCGACCATCACGGGCAGCTCGCCCGCGGCGTCCAGCACCTGCGGCAGGGCGCGCAGGGCCGGGGCCGCGCCGTCGAGCTGCCGGCCACCGTGGTTGGAGACGATGAGCCCATCGGCGCCGAGCTGGCGCGCGCGCCGCGCATCGGCCGGATGAAGAATGCCCTTCAGGATCAGCGGTCCGCGCCACTGCTGCCGGATGCGGGCGATGTGGTCCCAGTGGATGTGGTCGCGGCCGGTCGTGTCGCGGATCGCGGTGCTGGAGAAAAGAGGCGCGCCGCGCGTGGCGAACGAATTCTCGAAATGCGGCATGCCGTGCGCCACGAAGGTCCGCGCGAGCGTGCCGAGCAGCCAGCGCGGCCGCACGAGGCCGTCCCATGCAAGCCGCAGGCTGGGCCGCAGCGGCGTCGTGAAGCCGGCACGCACGTTGTTTTCGCGGTTCGCCCAGACCGGAATGTCGACCGTGACGACCAGGTGGCGAAAGCCCGCGCCGGCGATGCGCGCCACCAGGCCGTCGATGCGCGCCGCATCGCCCGGCAGGTAGGCCTGGAACCACGTGCCGGGCGCGGCCTGGGCCACTTCTTCCATCGGGATGAGCGAGGTGCCGCTCATGACCGCGGGAATGCCGGCCGCCTGCGCCGCCTGCGCGAGCACCAGGTCGCCGCGGTAGGCCGACAGCGCGCTGATGCCGACCGGCGCGATCCCGAAGGGCGACGCGTAGCGCTGGCCGAACAGCGTGACCTCCTGCGAGCGCCGGGAGACGTCGACCAGCACCCGGGGCAGGAAATCGTGCGCGTCGAATGCGGCGCGGTTGGCGTCCAGCGAGCGGTTGTCCTCCGCCGCGCCGGCGATGTAGCCGAACAGCGGGCGCGGCAGGCGGCGCCGGGCCGCGTGCTCGAAGTCCTGCAGCGACAGGATGCCGGCCAGACGCCGTGGTGTCGCGGCGGCAGCAGCAGGGGCTTGCGCCGGCGCGGGGCGCGGGGCATCGAAGGCACGCGAGAAAACAGTCATGTCCGCCATCCAGTCAGTCGTTCGGTCCGCGCGGACTGTAGGCGTGCAGAAGGTTTAAAAAAAGCGAATTTATGGTAATTTGTCATTTCGCTTTTTTCGAAATGACAGAGAGGAACGGCGCATGACGCTGAAGCAACTGGAGGCGTTCTACTGGGCCGCGACCTGCGCCAGCTTTGCGCTCGCGGCGCAGCGGCTGCACCTGTCGACCTCGTCGCTGTCCAAGCGCCTGGCCGAGCTGGAGGTGTCGCTCGGCGCGTCCTTGTTCGACCGCGCCGGGCAGCGGGCCACGCTCACGGACGCGGGCGAGCGTTTCCTGCCGCGCGCCGCTGCGCTGCTGCTGGCGGCCGACGAAACGAAGCGGTCGATCGGCGCGCCCGCCAGCCTCGGAGGTCGCTGCACCTTCGGCATCGGCGAGCTGAGCGCGCTGACCTGGCTGCCCCAGCTCGTCGCGCATGTGGGGCGGCACCTGCCCGACCTGCGCCTGGAGCCGCACGTCAACTTCGGCTCGGCGCTGGACGAGCGCCTTCGCAACGGCGAGCTCGACTGCGCGGTGATCGCCGGGCGCTCACCGCACCACGGGCTGATCTCGTCGCACACCGTGGGCCAGGCGCATTTCGTGTGGGTCGCCGCGCCCGCGCTGGCGGGCAAGACCACGACCCTCGGCGCGCCGCTGCTCGCGCAGCATCCCATCGTGACGCTGCCGACTGGCGCGGGCACCAGCCGCCTGCTCGACGAATGGCTCATGGCCGAGAACCTCGAGGCGCCGCACCGCCTCAGCTGCAACAGCTGGGGTGCCGTCGCCGGCCTGCTGATCGAGGGGATCGGTGTCGGGTTCCTGCCGGAAGGATGGGCGCGCCTGCTGTCGCGCCGCGGCGACCTGCGCATCCTGAAGGCCCGCCAGGCCCTGCCCGCGCTGACCTACACCTTCCAGAAGCGCAGCAACGACGAGCGCCATCTGCTGACGGCCATGCGCGCCGCGGTGCTCGCGTCCATCGATTTCTCGAAGGCCGCCCGCCTGCTCTAGCCGGAGAGGGTCAGAAGGCTTCGCACACGCGAAGCACTTCGGCGCCGTAGGCTTCGAGCTTCTTCGTGCCGATCCCGCTGATGCCCTGCAGGTCTTCAAGCGTCGCGGGCGCGCGCTCGGCAATGGCGGCCAGCGTGGCGTCGTGGAAGATCACGTAGGCCGGCAGGTTGTGTTCCTTGGCCACCTCGGCGCGCCAGGCCTTGAGCGCCTCGAAGCGCTTCTTGCCCACGTCGTCGAGCGAGGCGGCCGCCGGCGACGGCGCGCCCTTGGCGGCCTTCTCGCGCCGGGGCTTGCGCTCGGCGGGCGACGACACCGACTCGCGCAGCGACACCGAGGTCTCGCCCTTGAGCACCGCGCGCGAGCCCTCGGTGAGCTTCAGCGTGTTGAACGCTTCGGCGTCCACCGCCAGCGCGCCCGTGGCGATCAGCTGGCGCAGCACGCCGCGCAGCGCCACCTCGCTGAACTCCGCGCCGATGCCGAAGGTGCTGATGCGCTCGTGGCCGAACTGCTTGACCTTCTCGGTCGCCTTGCCGCGCAGGATGTCCATGATGTGGCCCGCGCCGAAGCTGATGCCGCTGAGCTGCTGCACGCGGTAGATGGTGCTCAGCAGCTTGCGCGCGGCATCGGTGCCGTCCCACACCTGCGGCGGGTTCAGGCAGTTGTCGCAGTTGCCGCAGGGCGTGCTCTTCTCGCCGAAGTAGCCCAGGAGGCGCACGCGGCGGCAGTCGCTGGCCTCGGCCAGTGACAGCAGGGCGTCGAGCTTGCCGCGCATCACCTGCTTGAACTCTTCGCCGGCCGGGCTCTCGTCGATCATGCGGCGCTGGTTCACTACGTCGTTCAGGCCGTAGGCCATCCAGGCGTCGGCGGGGGCGCCGTCGCGGCCCGCGCGGCCGGTTTCCTGGTAGTAGCCCTCGATGTTCTTGGGCATGTCGACGTGGCCGACGAAGCGCACGTCGGGCTTGTCGATGCCCATGCCGAAGGCGATGGTCGCGACCATCACGATGCCTTCCTCGCGCAGGAAGCGGTCCTGGTGCTTCTGGCGCACCGCCGCATCGAGGCCCGCGTGGTACGGCAGCGCGTTGATGCCGGCGCCCTGCAGCGTCGTCGCGAGGTCTTCCACGCGCTTGCGCGACTGGCAATAGACCACGCCCGCATCACCCTCGTGCTCGCGCTCGATGAAGCGCAGCAGCTGCGTGGTGGCGTCTTTCTTCTCGACGATGGTGTAGCGGATGTTCGGGCGGTCGAAGCTGGAGACGAACTGGCGCGCTTCTTCCAGCTGCAGCCGTTCGACGATGTCGGCGCGCGTGAGGTCGTCGGCCGTGGCCGTGAGCGCGATGCGCGGCACGCCCGCATAGCGCTCGTGCAGCACAGTGAGCGCGCGGTACTCGGGGCGGAAGTCGTGGCCCCACTGGCTCACGCAATGCGCCTCGTCGATGGCGAACAGCGAGAGCTTGCCGCGCTCGTTCAGCGAATCGAGCTGCGACAAGAAGCGCGGCGTGTTCACGCGCTCGGGCGCCGCGTACAGCAGCGTGATCTCGCCGCGCAGCATGCGGCGCTCCACGTCCTGCGTCTGTTCCCAGTCGAGCGTCGAATTCAGGAAGGCCGCGCTCACCCCCGCTTCGTGCAGCGCGCCGACCTGGTCGTGCATCAGCGCGATCAGCGGCGACACCACCACCGCCACGCCGCGCCCCGCGCGCTGCCGCGCAATGGCCGGAATCTGATAACAGAGCGACTTGCCGCCGCCCGTGGGCATGAGCACCAGCGCGTCGCCGCCGCCCACCACGTGCTCCACGATGTCCTGCTGGGCCCCGCGAAAGCGCGCGTAGCCGAACACGTCGTGAAGGATGTCGGCGGGGGCCGCGCTGCCGGAGCTGCTGCCGTCGCTGGAAGCGTCGAAGGGGCGGGGAGCGAGGGAAGACACAGGCGGGGGTGCGA
>NZ_JBYSZY010000100.1:0-9615 GCF_058787635.1 Variovorax sp. FW305-3-2-15-B-LB1
CCGCGGCCCCGGGCCCCCAGCAATTCACCCTCGCCAACGGCATGACCGTGATCGTGCAGACCGACCGGCGTTCGCCGACCGCGGTGCAGATGGTCTGGGTGCGGGTCGGCTCCATGGACGAGGTCGACGGCACCACGGGCGTGGCGCACGTGCTGGAACACATGCTGTTCAAGGGCACGAAGACCGTGCCGGCCGGCGAGTTCTCGCGCCGCGTGGCGGCGCTGGGCGGCCAGGAAAACGCCTTCACCATGCGCGACGCCACGGGCTACTACCAGCAGATCCCGGTCGGCAGCCTCGAACAGGTGATGAAGCTCGAATCGGACCGCTTCGCCAACAACCAGTGGCCCGACGACGAGTTCAAGCGCGAGATCGAGGTGGTCAAGGAAGAGCGCCGCCTGCGCACCGACGACCAGCCGCGCGCCCTGCTCGGCGAGCAGCAGAGCGCGGCCGTCTTCACCGCGTCGCCGTACCGCCGCCCGGTGGTGGGCTGGATGAGCGACCTCGAATCGATGACGCCCGCCGACGCGCGCGCCTTCTTCCAGCGCTGGTACGTGCCGGCCAACGCCGTGCTCGTGGTGGCCGGCGACGTCGACGTGGCGCGCGTGCGCGCGCTGGCCGAGAAGTACTACGGCAGCATCCCCGCGCGCGCCGTGCCGGAGCGCAAGCCGCGCACCGAGCCCGCGCAGCGCGGCATCCGCCGCCTCGAATTCAAGGCCCCGGCCGAGCAGGCGTACGTGTCGCTCGCCTTCCGCGTGCCGCAGCTCACGAACATCGACGACGCCAACAGCGACGCCTGGGCGCTGGTGGTGCTCTCGGCCGTGCTCGACGGCTACGCCGGCGCGCGGCTCGACCGCGCCCTCACGCAGGGCCCCGGCCGCGTGGCCGATTCGGCCGGCGCGTACGCGGGCTTCATCGGCCGCGGCCCGCAGCTGTTCATGCTCGACGGCGTGCCGGCCGCCGGCAAGACTGCCGAGACGGTCGAGGCCGCGCTGCGCGCCCAGGTGGCGCGCGTGGCGAAAGAGGGCGTCGGCGAGGCCGAGCTGGCCCGCGTCAAGACGCAGTGGGTGGCGAGCGAGACCTACAAGCGCGACTCGGTGATGGCGCAGGCGCGCGAACTCGGCAGCAACTGGATCCAGGGCCTGCCGCTGGACGCCAGCGAGCGCATCGTCGCCCGGCTGCAGGCCGTGACGGCGGCGCAGGTGCAGGCCGTGGCCGCCAAGTACTTCGGCGACGACCAGCTCACGGTCGCCACGCTGCGGCCCCTGCCGCCCGAACCCAAGCGCGGCCGCGGCTTCGCAGCCCCCGTGGGCGAGATGCGCTGAAAGCACCGGATTCCCTCATGAAGAACCTCAAGAAGATTGCAAGCACCGCCCTCCTGGCGGGCATCACCGCGCTGTTCGGCATGGGCAGCGCGCAGGCCGCGCTGCCCATCCAGCACTGGACGCTGGCCAACGGCGCCAAGGTGTACCTGGTGTCGACCAACGCATTGCCGATCGTCGACGTGCAGATCGACTTCGACGCCGGCAGCCGGCGCGACCCGGCCGCGCAGGCCGGGCTGGCCAGCACCAGCGCCGCGATGGTCGAGAAGGGCGTGCGCGCCGGGCGCAACGGCGAGCCCGCGCTCGACCAGAATGCGCTGGGCGAGGCCTGGGCCGACCTGGGCGCCAGCTTCGACGTGAGCGCCGGCACCGACCGCACCAGCTACACGCTGCGCACGCTGTCCGACCCGGCGCTGCTGACCAAGGCCGTGGCGTTGGCCGCGCGCGAGATCGGCGAGCCCTCGTTCCCCGACGAGATCTGGCCGCGCGAGCGCGAGCGCATCAACGCCGCCATCAAGGAAGCCAACACCAAGCCCGCCACCGTCGTCGGCCGCGCCTTCGCGCAGGCCGTGTACGGCACACATCCCTACGGCCAGGAAGTGACCGAAGCCACGCTGGCGCGCATCGACACCGCCGCCATGCGCCAGCGCTACGAGCAGCTGATCCTGCCGTGCCGCGCCAAGCTCAGCATCGTCGGCGCGGTCACGCGCGCCGAGGCCGAGGCGCTGGCGACCACGCTGCTGTCGCGCCTGCCCAGCCCCGCCGCCTGCGCACCGCTGCCGGCCATCGCGCCGGTGGTGGCGCTCACGGCGCCGAAGGACGAGCGCATTGCGTTCGACTCGGCGCAGGCCCACGTCTTCATCGGCCAGCCCGGCTACCCGCGTCAGGACCCGGACCACTTCGCGCTCACGCTCGGCAACTACGTGCTCGGTGGCGGCGGCTTTGTCTCGCGGCTGACCGAAGAGGTGCGCGAGAAGCGCGGCCTGGCCTACAGCGTGTACAGCGGCTTTGCGCCGGGGCTCGACGCGGGCGCCTTTCGCATTGGCTTCCAGACCCGGCCCGACCAGGCCGAGGCGGCGACGAAGGTCTCGCGCGACGTGCTCGCGAAGTTCGTGGCCGAAGGCCCGACCGAGAAGGAGCTGAAAGCCGCCAAGGACAACCTGATCGGCGGCTTCCCGCTGCTCTTGGACAGCAATCGCAAGCTGATCGGCAACGTTGCCAATATCGCCTGGTACGGCCTGCCGCTGGACTACCTCGACACCTGGACCGCGCGCATGAACGCGGTCACGGCCGCCGACATCCAGGCCGCGTTCGCCCGCAAGCTGCAGCCGCAGCGCATGGTGACGGTGGTGGTGGGCGGCAAGCAGGCCGCCGCGGCGCAGTAAGAAGAAAGAAAAGCTCAGGCCAGCGCGTGCGGCCCGCTGCGCGCGGCCTCGCGCACCGCGGCGCCGAGCTGCGCCAGCAGGCGCGGCGCCGCGCGGGCGTGCTGCCAGTACAGCGGTACCGGCAGCGTCGCGCCGGGCACCAGTTCGACCAGCGTGCCGTCGCGCAGCGCATCGGCCACCATGCTGGTCGGGTGCATGCCCCAGCCGATGCCGCGGCAGGCCGCCTCGACGAAGGCGGCGGGCGAGGGCACCCAGTGGCGCGGCGTCTCCACGTTGCGGTGGCAGATGCGGCGCACCCAGCGCGCCTGCAGCCGGTCCTTGCGGTCGAACACCAGGTTCGGCGCGGCGGCCAGCGTGCGCGCGCCCACGCCCTTGGCGAAATACCGTTCCACGAAACCGGGGCTCGCGGCGGCCACGTAGTGCACCGTGCCCAGCGCCTCGCTGTTGCAGCCCGTGACCGGCTGGGCCAGCGCGGTCACGGCCGCCAGCACCGCGCCGCTGCGCAGCCGCTCGGCCGTGTGGTCCTGGTCGTCGGCCGTGAGGTCGAGCAGGGCGTCGGGCGCCTGCGCGGCGAAGGCTGCGGCGCCCGCCATGAACCAGGTCGCGAGGCTGTCGGCGTTGACCGCCACCCGCACCGTGACCCGCTCGTGCGCCTCGCCGCTGCCCATGCCCAGCGCGGGCAGGGCCTCGCGCAGTTCGTGCTCCAGCATGCCCACGCGCTCGACGTGCCGGCACAGCTGCAGGCCAGCCTCGGTCGCCACGCAGGGCTGGCCGCGCACCAGCAGCGCGCCGCCGGTGCGTTCCTCGAGCAGCTTCACGCGCTGCGACACCGCCGAGGGCGTGACATGCAGCGCGCGGGCGGCGCGCTCGAAACTGCCTTCGCGCACCACGGCGGCAAGGGCGTGCAGGGCGGCGTAGTCGAGCATGGTTGTGAATGAAGTAAAACTGAATCGGCGTTAGGAAGTTTAGTTTGATTGAATCGGCTGCGGACGGCAAGCTCGGACCATGACCGCCGTTCACGCCTCCACCGCTTTCCTCAACGGGCTCTTCATGAGCCTGGTGCTCATCGTCGCCATTGGCGCCCAGAACGCGTACGTGCTGCGCCAGGGCTTGCGCCGCGAGCACGTGAGCGCGGTGGTGCTGTTCTGCGCCGTCTGCGACGCGGTGCTGGTCGCCGCCGGCGTGGCCGGCATGGCGCAGGCGCTGAAGGGGCGGCCGATGCTGGCAACGCTGCTCGCGGGCTTCGGCGCGGCCTTTCTCTGCGGCTACGGCCTGCGCGCGCTGTGGCGCTCGCGCCAGCCGGGCGCGTTGCAGACGGTGTCGCAGGGCGCCTCGCGCTCGCGCGCCGCGGTGGTCGCGCAGGCCGCCGGCTTCACGCTGCTGAACCCGCACGTCTACCTGGACACCGTGCTGCTCGTGGGCACGGCCGGGGCGCAGTACCCGGGCCTGCTCAAGGCCTGGTTCGTGGTCGGGTCGACGCTGGCCAGCGTGCTGTGGTTTACCGCGCTGGGCTTCGGCGCGCGGCTGCTGGCGCCGGTGTTCGCACGGCCGCGCGCCTGGCAGATGCTCGATGCGCTCATCGGCGGCACGATGCTCGTGCTGGCGGTGCTGCTGGCGCGTCGCGCGTTCATGGGCTACTGAGTGAAGGGGGGCCAACCGCGGCGTTAAGCTCGCCGCATGCCCCAGAAGCCCCCGAAGAAGAACGCCGCCGCGCCCGTCTCGCGCGCCCCCGCCGCCAAGCGCCCGTCGCGGCCCAGCGAAGTCCGCATCATCGGCGGCGAATGGAAGCGCACCCGCCTGGCCGTGGCCGACAAGCCCGGCCTGCGCCCCACGCCCGACCGCGTGCGCGAAACGCTGTTCAACTGGCTCGCGAGCCTGGCCGGCGTGGGCGGCGGTGCCTTGCCGGGCTGGCACTGCATCGACGCCTTCGCGGGCACCGGCGCGCTCGGCCTCGAAGCCGCCTCGCGCGGCGCGGCCCACGTGCTGCTGTGCGAGCAGGACGCCGCGCTGGTCGCCCAGCTGCAGGCCGCCAAGGCCAAGCTCTCGGCCGAGGCCGTGCGCGTGGAGCGCGGCAACGGCGTCACCGCGCTCGAACGCGCGGCAGCGGGCAGCCTGCAGGCGGTGTTTCTCGATCCGCCCTTCGACAACCTCGCGCTGTACGAGCCGGCCCTGCGCGCCGCCGCGCGCGCGCTGCACGCCGACGGCGCGATCTACCTCGAGGCGCCGCGCCGCTGGGCCGCCGAGGAGCTCGCCGCGCTGGGCCTGGCCGAATTCCGCTACCTGAAGGCCGGCGCCGTGCATGCCCATCTGCTGCGCCGCGCTGTGTCCGTGCCTGCATAATCCGCCGGACAAGCCGCACCGGCAGCATGAGGAAGAAGCAACCATGGCCAGCAACGTGATCGCGGTTTATCCCGGCACTTTCGACCCCATCACCCTCGGTCACGAGGACGTGGTGCGGCGTGCAACCCAACTCTTCTCCAAGGTGATCGTCGCCGTCGCGGCGGGCCACCACAAGAAGGCGCTGTTCACGCTCTCCGAGCGCATGGACATGGCCCGCGAGGCCGTGAAGCCCTACAGCGACCAGGTGACGGTCGAGAGCTTCTCGGGCCTGCTGCGCGACTTCGTCGTCGCGCGCGGCGGCAAGGCCATGGTGCGCGGCCTGCGCGCCGTGACCGACTTCGACTACGAGTTCCAGCTCGCCGGCATGAACCGCTCGCTGATGCCCGACGTCGAGACCGTGTTCCTGACCCCGAGCGACAAGTACCAGTTCATCTCCAGCACCTTCGTGCGCGAGATCGCCATGCTCGGCGGCGAGGTCAACAAGTTCGTCTCGCCGAACGTCGAGCAGCAGCTGACCGCCAAGGTCCGCAGCCTCGGTAGGGAATGAGCCCGCTCCCAGGCTTCGCGCTGAGGTGAGCGCCACCCCCTTGCCCCGCCTGCATCCGCTGGGCGATGCGGCGCTGGTGTGCGACCTGCCCGCGCCCGCCACGCTGGCGCAGCAGCAGCGCATCTGGGCGCTGGCCGCCGAGGTGCTGGCCTGGCCCGGCGTCGGCGAAGCGCTGCCGGGCATGAACAACCTCACGCTGACCTTCGACCCGACCGCCGTGGCGTTCGAGGAACTCGCAGCGCGCGTGCTCCAGGCCTGGCCGGGGCTCGCGGCCCATGCCGCCGAGGGGCGGTGCATCGAGATTCCCGTGGCCTACGGCGGCGAGCACGGTCCCGACCTGGCCGACGTGGCGGCCCACACCGGGCTGTCGGCGGCCGAGGTGGTGCGACGCCACAGCGGCGGCGACTACGTGGTCTACCTGCTCGGCTTCCTGCCGGGCTTCGCCTTCATGGGCGGGCTGCCGCCCGAACTCGCGACACCGCGCCGCGCCGAACCGCGCACCGCCGTGCCGGCGCGCTCGGTGGGCATCGGCGGCGAGCAGACCGGCATCTACCCGCTGGTGTCGCCGGGCGGCTGGCAACTCATCGGGCGCACGCCGCTCGCGCTGTTCGACCCGTCGGCCGAGTCGCCCACCTTGCTGCGTCCGGGCGACCGCGTGCGCTTCGTCGTCGAAAGCCTGCAGACATGATCCTCGTGCGCAAACCCGGCGTGCATGCCTCAGTGCAGGACCTCGGGCGGCCCGGCCTGCGCCAGCTCGGCATCTGCCCGGGCGGCGCGCTCGACATGCTCGCGCTCACGCTGGCGAACCGGCTGGCCGGCAACGCCGACGCGGCGGCGGGCATCGAATTCACCATGGGCGGCTGCGAGCTGCAGTTCGAAGTCGACACCCGCATCGCGCTCACCGGCGACGATTTCGGCGCCACGCTCGACGGCGTGCCGCTGTGGCCCTGCTGGAGCGTGCCGGTGCGTGCCGGCCAGACCTTGCGCCTCGCCGGCGCCAACGCGCCCGGCACGCCGAAGGCCGGCCTGCGCAGCTGGCTCGCGGTGGCCGGCGGCATCGACGTGGCGCCCGTGCTCGGCTCGCGCAGCACCGACCTCAAGGCCGGCTTCGGCGGCCACGAGGGCCGCGCGCTGCGCAAGGGCGACCGGCTCGCGCTGGGCGCTTCGCGCCTCGGCGCCGACCAGAACGCGCGCCGTCCTTTCGGCCTGCGCGCGCCCGACTGGGGCACGGCCGAGCCCGACGGCGCCTTCGCGCTGCGCGTGCTGCCCGGCCCCGAGTTCGACCTGTTCACGTCCGACGCGCAGGCGCTGCTGTGGAACGAGCGCTGGCGCATCACGCCGCAGAGCAACCGCATGGGCAGCCGGCTCGCCGGCGCCGAGTTGCAGCGCAAGGCGGGCGGCGACATGCTCTCGTCGGGCGTGATCCCCGGCACGATCCAGGTGCCGCCTTCGGGCCAGCCGATCATCCTCATGGGCGACGCGCAGACCACCGGCGGCTACCCGCGCATCGGCGTGGTGATCCGCGCCGACCTCTGGAAGCTTGCGCAGGCGCCGCTCGGCGGCCGGCTGCGGCTGGTGCGCACCGACCTGTCGCACGCGCTCGCGGCCTGGGCGGCGCAGCAGCGCTACTTGGCGCAGGTGGCGCAGGGGCTCGCCGCTGCGGGCTGGCCCGGCGCGGCCTAGACTGTGGCCTGACGCAGGTGGCTCCCGCACCTGCCCCCGAGACGGAGAACATCCCATGCAGATCGACCTGAACGCCGACCTCGGCGAAGGCGCCGGCAGCGACGAAGCGCTGCTCGGCCTCGTGAGTTCCGCCAACATCGCCTGCGGCTGGCACGCGGGCGACGCCAGGACCATGCAGCAGTGCGTGCGCTGGGCCATGGCGCATGGCGTGGCGATCGGTGCGCACCCGAGCTTTCCCGACCGCGAGAACTTCGGTCGCAGCACCATGCACCTGCCGCCCGAGGAGATCGTCGCGAACGTGCTCTACCAGGTCGGCGCGCTGGCCGCGATCGTCAAGGCCGAGGGCGGCCGGCTCGCGCACGTGAAGCCCCACGGCCAGCTCTACAACCAGGCGGTGAAGGAGCCCGAGCTGGCCGAGGCGCTGTGCGAGGCGGTGCGCCGCTTCGACCCCTCGCTCAAGTTCTTCGGTCTGGCCGGCAGCAACATGATCGATGCGGCCCGCCGTGCCGGCCTGCAGCCGGTCGAAGAGGTGTTCGCCGACCGCGGCTACATGCCCGACGGCAGCCTCGTGCCGCGCAGCCAGCCCGGTGCGCTCATCGAGAGCGAGGAACAGTCGCTCGCGCAGACCCTGTCGCTGGTGCGCGACCACCGCGTGGTCGCCATCGACGGCAGCACCGTGCCCGTCAACGCCCAGAGCGTGTGCCTGCACGGCGACGGCGCGCATGCGCTGACCTTCGCGCGGCGCATCCGCGAGCGGTTGCAGCAGGAAGGCATCGACGTTCGCGCGATGGCTTGAACAGGATGCCGGCGAAGCGCGCTTCTCCCAACGTCCTGCTGACGGGCTTCGAGCCCTTCGAGCAGGAGCTGCTCAACCCGTCGTGGGAGGCGGTGCGCTCACTAGACGGTTGGAAGTGCGGTCGCGCCACCGTGCATGCGCGCCTCGTGCCCTGCGTCTTCGGCGAGGCGCTCACCGCACTCGATCGCGCGATGGACGAACTCCAGCCGACGCTGGTGATCTGCATCGGCCAGGCCGGTGGCCGCGCCGAGTTCACGCCGGAGCGCATCGCGATCAACGTCGACGACGCCCGCGTGCCCGACAACCTCGGCCGCCAGCCGATCGACGTGCCCGTGGTGCCCGGCGCGCCGGCGGCCTACTTCTCGAGCCTGCCCGTGAAGGCCATCGTGCGCGAACTGCGCGCGGGCGGTGTGCCGGCCTCGGTGTCGAACAGTGCGGGCACCTTCGTGTGCAACCACCTCTTCTACGGGCTGATGCACCGCATCGCGACGCACGCGGCGGCGAAGGGCGCGCGCGGCGGCTTCATCCACATTCCCTACCTGCCCGCGCAGGCGGCGCGCTTTCCGGGCGCGCCGAGCATGTCGCTGGAGACGCTGGTCGATGCGTTGCGCATCACCGTGAAGACAGCACTTGCGGTGAAGCAGGACGTCGCGGAAACCGGCGGCCAGCTGCACTGACCGGGGTTCTCAAGCGCGGGGGAAGTGCTTGCCCAGCCAGGCGTTGAGCGCCGTGTTGACGAACGCAGGCTTCTCCATCGTCAGCATGTGGCCGCACTGCGGCACCCACACCACCTGGGCGCGCGGCAGCAGCGCCGCCATCTCGCGGGTGCATTCGGGTGGCGCGAGGCGGTCGTCGTCGCCGCACATCAGCAGCACCGGCGCGCGCAGCAGGGCCAGGTGCGTGCGCGCGTCGGGGCGGCGCATCACGGCGTGGTTCTGGCGGATGAGCTGGGCCGCGCCGGCACCGAGCACGATGTCCAGGTAGCGCTGCACCAGCGCCGGGTTGGCGGCCTGCGCGGGATGGAAGGCGAAGGCGACATTGGGCTCGATGATCTCGCGCACCTCGCCGCGCTCGAACCATTCGATGGCGCCTTCGCGCAGCGCAAACATGTCGGGCGTCTCGGGCCGCGCGCTGGTGCCCAGCAGCATCAACCCGGCGATGCGCTCGGGCGCCTGGCGCGCCGCTTCCATCGCGACCATGCCGCCCATCGACGCGCCGCACAGCACCAGCGGGCCGTCGTGCTCGCGCAGCACGGCGCTGGCCATGCCTTCGATGGTGTCGTGGCGCGTCTGGACGTCGCTCACGCGGGCGCCGAAGGCGGCGGGAAGTGCGGGCAACTGGGCCTCCCAGAGGCGTTCGTCGCAGGCAAGGCCGGGCAGCAGGACAAGATGGGGCATGGGCCGATTTTGCGCGATCGGACGCGCCCGGCGCACGGTCCGTACGCGGTGGCGACGGTGCAACAGCGGGTTGGCACGAAGCCGCCGTGTCATGCACTCGGGGGACAATGCATGCAATGTCCACCACCACCCCCGACTCCGCCCCCAC
>NZ_JBYSZY010000101.1:0-8153 GCF_058787635.1 Variovorax sp. FW305-3-2-15-B-LB1
GGGTGGTGGCAGGCGGCGGGGTGGCCGTGCCGCTGTTCGGCCAGAAGCTGACGGCCGAGCCCCCGTCTCCCCCGCCGCCGCAGGCGACGAGCACGGCCGTCGGAACGGACAGCAGCAGAAGACGGGCGAAACGAAAACGCAGAAGGAAAGGAGACACAGCGAGATTCCTGGAGGGCGGTAAGGCGCCGCCATCCTAGGAAGCTCTGCGTCGTTGCGCATTGGACCAAAGTCCTAGGCGCTGCACGAACGCGCCGCGTCGGTCGTCAGCCGTCGTCAGTGGTAGCCGGTGGGCTCCTTGCCCATGTCGACGTAGCGCAGCTCGTTGTGCCGTCGCCGCGCAATGCTGTTCGGCCAGGCGAACACGACGAGGCTCAGCGCGGCCAGCGCGAGCGCGGCGCCCGTGCCGATCGTGCCGGCATGCCAGAACCAGCCCACCGCAGCGAGCCAGGCCAACCACATCAGGATGCGAACCAGTATTGCCATCGCGCGCCCCACTTGGACCCTTCACACCTTGGACTCGGAACCACTGTAGCAGTGCAACTGCATACGCAAGCATTCATCTGAAGAGATAACGCACGGTATGCCTTTAGACATGCCCTGGGATTACCCCGAAATAATCTGCAAAAAGAGTTGACGGTACCCCCGCCCTTGCACAAGCTGTGCCTGTGCGGTTCCATCGCTGGGTCCGCGGTGTTTCGTGCCCGCTCGCTTGATGCAAAGGTCGCCGTGAAATCGTCGTCTCTTCTGGCTGGGGTTGCTGTGGCTGTCGCCGTGTCGCTTTCGTACCTTGCCGCTGCGGGGTCCGCGGGCGCGGCGGAACTCGAACTGCAGGGTCGGCGGCTGGTGGTGTCGGGCACGCTCGACGGCAGCAAGGTCAAGGCCTTCACCGAACTCCTGAGCAGCGGCACGGTGCGCACCGTGGTCTTCGAAGACTCGTTCGGCGGCACCGCCGAAGCGGCCGGCGCGTACGCCGACGCGATCCGCGAGAGCGGCGTGCAGACCGAGGTGCGCGGCCATTGCATGGCGGCCTGCGCCTACGCCTTCCTGGCCGGCAAGACGCACCGCTTCGGGCACGGCCTGCAGGTCAACGGCATCCTGGTGCCGGTGGCGACCCGCCCCACGGCGGCCGAGCTGGCGGTGCGCTGGCGCGGCGAGGAAGCCCGCAAGACGCTGGCCGATTTCACGCCCGCCCCCGGCACCACCGACGCGGCCCGCCCGATGGAAGCCACCGCGCCCGCCCCCAAGGACAACTGGCAGCCGGACCACGGCGTGCTCTTCACGGCCAGCCCGACGCTGTTCGGCCGCATCTACAACACCTACTACTGCGACGGCACGCAGGGCCGCGACTTCTCGAAGTGCGAGCGGCTGTCGGACGCCGATCCGTACAAGCTGGGCGTGCTGACCGAGTAGCGCCCCCGGTCAGCGCAGCGCGCCGACCGCCACCGGGAAGGTGAAGAACGCCGCCACCGTCGTCCACAGGATGATGCGTGCGATGCGGCCGTTGTCGGCGCCGAAGCGCTCGGCCAGCATCGACACGTTGCTCGCGCTCGGCAGCGCCGCGACCAGCACGATCACGGCCAGCGCCGAGGGGGCCAGCGGCAGCCCCAGCGCGATGGCGCCGCGCCCCAGCGCCCAGACCGCCAGCGGATGCAGCACCAGCTTCACCAGCACCACGGGCAGCACGTCGGCCAGCGGCGCCTTCGGCGTGGGCCCGGCGCCGGTGCCCATCGCCGCCGCCACCATGGCGCTGGCGCCGTGCTCGCGCGCCAGCAGCGCCGAGCGCGCCAGCACCGCGCCGATGGTGAAGAGCGCCACGGGCGAGGCCGCGTCGGCCAGCATGGCGATCGTGCGTTCGACCGGCCCGGGCAACTGCCAGCGCACCGCCGACAGCAGCACGCCCAGCAGGATCGACCACGGCATCGGGTTCACGAGGATGCCGCGCAGCGCCTTGCGCGCGGCCAGCGTGGCGCCGTGGCGTCCTGCGCTGCCGGCCCCGTCGAGCCGCGACAGCGCGATGCACAGCGACGAGGTCACGACCAGGTCGAACGCGATGGTGATGATGATCGGCCCGGCCGCCTGCGCGCCCAGCAGCGCCACCAGCAGCGGCACGCCCATGAAGCCGGTGTTCGGAAAGGCCGCCACCAGCGCGCCGAAGGCCGCGTCGTTCCAGCCGATGCGCGCATTGCGCGTGAACAGCACCACGCCCGCCACCACGGCCAGCGCGCAGATGCCCCAAATCAGTGCAACGCTGCCGTCCAGCAGCTGCGCGATGGGCGTGCCGGCGCCGAAGCGCAGCAGCATGCAGGGCAGCGCGAAATACAGCACGAAGGTGTTGAGCCCCGGGATCGCATCCAGCGGCAGGATGCGGGTGCGGGCGGCGGCGTAGCCGGCCGCGATCAGGGCGAAGAAAGGAAAAGTAACAAGGAAAACAGGCAGCACGCCGGCATTGTCGTCCTCCTTCGTCGCGCGATGCCCGCTGACACGGACGGCCGCAGCCGGGCCCGTATCATTGCCCGCTTTGCGACGGTCGCGCCCTGCGGCCCCTCCTGCCTTTTTCGCGTTCCCGCTTTCCCGGTTCCCCCCTCCCCCATGTCCCACGGTCTCAATCTCGCCCAGCAAGAAGCGGTCAACTACATGCACGGTCCCTGTCTGGTGCTCGCGGGTGCGGGCTCGGGCAAGACGCGCGTGATCACGCACAAGATCGGCCGGCTGATCCAGTCGGGCCTGAAGCCCGAGCGCATCGCGGCCATCACCTTCACGAACAAGGCCGCCGCCGAAATGCGCGAGCGCGCCAAGGACCTGATCGGGCGCGACGCGCGCAAGGTGGTGGTGTGCACCTTCCACGCACTGGGCGTGCGCATGATGCGCGAGGACGGCCACGTGCTGGGCCTGAAGAAGGCCTTCAGCATCCTGGACGCCGACGACGTCACCAAGATATTGAAAGACTGCGGCGGCACCGTCGACATCGCCACCGCCCGCATCTGGCAGTGGACGATCAGCAAGTGGAAGAACATGGGCCTGAACGCTGCGCAGGCCGCGACCGCCGCGGTGGACGACAACGAGCGCATCACGGCCGAGATCATGGTCCAGTACGAAGAGCGGCTGCAGGCCTACCAGAGCGTGGACTTCGACGACCTCATTGGCATGCCGCTGAAGCTGCTGTACGAGTTCCCCGAGGTGCGCGCCAAGTGGCAGGCCATGCTGGGCCACATCCTGGTCGACGAATACCAGGACACCAACGCCACGCAGTACGAAGTGCTCAAGGCGCTGGCCGGCGAACGCGGCCAGTTCACGGCGGTGGGCGACGACGACCAGTCGATCTACGGCTGGCGCGGCGCCACGCTGGACAACCTGAAGAAGCTGCCGGTCGACTACCCGACGCTCAAGGTCATCAAGCTGGAGCAGAACTACCGCTCCACCAGTGCCATTCTTCGCGCGGCCAACAACGTGATCGGCCCCAACCCCAAGCTGTTTCCGAAGACGCTGTTCTCCGAACTCGGCGAAGGCGAGCCGGTGCGCATCGTCGATGCCGACACCGAGCTGCACGAGGCCGAGCGCACGGTGGCGCGCATCATCAGCCTGCGCGCGGGCGACACGGTGTCGCAGGGCAAGCAGTACAAGGAATTCCGCGACTTCGCGATCCTGTACCGCGCCAACCACCAGGCGCGCATCTTCGAGCAGGCGCTGCGCAAGGCGCAGATTCCGTACAAGGTGTCGGGCGGCCAGAGCTTCTTCGACCGCGCCGAGATCAAGGACCTGTGCGGCTGGTTCCGCCTGTGGGTCAACAACGACGACGACCCGGCGTTCCTGCGCGCCATCACCACGCCCAAGCGCGGCATCGGCCACACCACGCTGGCCAGCCTGGGCAGCTTCGCGAGCCAGTACAAGCTGAGCCTGTTCGCGGCGCTGTTCAGCCCCTCGCTGCCGAGCGTGATCCCCAAGCGCACGCTCGACGGCGTGCACGAGTTCGGCCGCTACATCAACGACCTGGAATACCGCGCGCGCCGCACCATGGGCGCCGAAGCCTCGCGCGCCTTCATGCTCGAGTGGCTCAAGGAGATCGACTACGAGCGCCATCTGTACGAAGGCGAAGACAGCGAGGCCGCCGCCGCCACGCGCTGGACCAACGTGCTGGAGTTCGTCGACTGGATGTCGCAACGCGCCGGCGGCTCGCTCGACGACGCCTCGGGCGCCGACGACACGAACCCGAACGAACACAAGAGCCTGCTCGAGGTGGCGCAGACCATCTCGCTGCTGTCGACCATCAGCGAGCGCGAGCAGGACCAGAACGTGGTCACGCTCTCGACGCTGCATGCGTCCAAGGGCCTCGAGTGGCCGCATGTGATGCTCATCGGCGTGACCGAGGGCCTGCTGCCCTTCAAGCTCGACGACGACAACGGCCGCCAGAAGGTGGTGAGCGACGAGACCACGCAGCGCCTGCAGGAAGAGCGCCGCCTCATGTACGTGGGCATCACCCGCGCGCAGCGCAGCCTGGCCGTGAGCTGGACCAAGAAGCGCAAGCAGGGCCGCGACATGGTGCCCTGCATGCCCAGCCGCTTCATCGCCGAGATGGGCCTGGACAAGGCCACGACCAAGGAAGACCCGCGCGAGAAACTGAAGGCGCTGCGCGCCGAGTTCGCACGCAAGGCGCTGGACAGCGCGGCCAAGGCCGCCGCCACGCCATGAGGACGACGGCGACGGTCGCAGTCGCGCTGCTTGCCGCCGCCCTCGCGGCCGGTTGCGCCACGCCCCGCGACCCCAACTGCCCCGCCGACGCGCGCGAGCTGCCGCTGCAGGCGCTGTACGGCCAGTGGGACGCCCGCTTCGACGACCTGCCCGGCACGGCCGTCGTGCAGCTGGGCAAGCACCCCGAGTACGCCGGCGTGCGCGGCACCATCACGCGCCGCGCCGATACCTCAACGAAGACGACCGTCGCGCAGCTCGCGGGCGATGTCGACGACGAGGGCGCGCTGTCCATCGACGAATCGCTGGACGGCCGCGCCATCAGCGGCGTCTGGTCGGGCACGCTGCAACCCGGCGCCTGCGGCCGCGAGTTCCGCGGCACGTGGCGCGATGCCGCGACCGAGCGCACGCACCCGTTCGTGCTGCGCAAGACCGTCGCACAGGAAGGAAAGCCATGAAGACGACACGACGACACCCTGCTTCTCTGTTCACGCTGCGCACCGTGGCCGCCGTGGCCGCATGCCTGGGCGCAGCGTCCGGTGCGCAGGCCCAGGCCGTCGACAAGCCGGCCAGCCCGCTGGCCGACGCGCAGCTCACCTGGCAGCAGTGCGCCGCACTCGGCGCGAACAACGAAGCGCGCCTGGCCTGCTACGACCGCTGGTCGCAACAACAGACGCTGCCCTCGGTGTCGGTGCCCGTGGCGCCGCCGGTGCTCGCGAGCACGCAACCGCCGGTGGACGGCACGATTCCGGCCACGCGCGTGGTCTCGGTCGCCACCACCGAAGGCTGCCGCGACCGCCAGTACTCGACGCTGTCGCGCTTCTGGGAACTCGAGAACGCCACCGACTGCGGCACCTTCGGCTTCCGCGGCTACCGCCCGCTCACGGTGTCGGCATCGGCCGCCACCGACAAGCCCCAGCCGCCGACCTCGCCGTCGGCCGGCCACACGGCCGAGCCCGTGGCCTACCAGGCGAACGAGATGCGCATCGGCCTGTCAGTGCGCACCAAGCTCGCGCAGGGCATGCTCACGCAGAACGACCCGATCAAGAAGGACTCGCTGTGGTTCGCCTATTCGCAGCAGTCGACCTGGCAGCTGTTCAACGGCTCGATCTCGCGGCCCTTCCGCACCACCGACCACGAGCCCGAGCTGATGTATGTCTACCCGACCGACGTCCACCTGCCCGGCGGCTGGCGCTGGCGCTATGCGGGCGTGGGCATCGTGCACCAGTCGAACGGCCAGAGCCTGCCGCTGTCGCGCAGCTGGAACCGCGTGTACCTGATGGGCGGCGCCGAGCTCGACGACCGCTTCACCGTCACGGGCCGCGTCTGGCAGCGCATGTCCGAAAGCGCCGCGAAGGACGACAACCCCGACATCGCCGACTACATCGGCCGCGCCGAAGTCACGGGCCGCTGGAACCTCAACCGCGACAACCAGCTGGGCATCACGGTGCGCAACAACCTGCGCGACAGCGGCCGCGGCTCGGTGCGCCTCGAATGGCTGAAGGCCATCGGCGACCCGACCAAGAGCAACCTGCGCTTCCACACGCAGCTGTTCCATGGCTATGGCGACACGCTGGTGGACTACAACCGCAAACGAACGGTGCTCAGCATCGGCCTCAGCCTCGTCGATTTCTGATCTTCATCCTCACATCCAGGCCCCACAGATGAGTGCAGACCTCACCCCCGTCGATGCCACGCAGCGCGAGATCATCGCGGCCCTGCACGTGGCGCCCGTCTTCGATGCCGCCACCGAACTCGCGCGGCGCACCGACTTCCTCGCCGACTACCTGCGTAGCACCGGCCTGAAGACGCTGGTGCTGGGCATCAGCGGCGGCGTCGATTCGCTGACCGCCGGCTGCCTTGCGCAGCGCGCGGTCGAGAAGCTGCGCGCCGAAGGCCGCGACGCCACCTTCATCGCGATGCGCCTGCCCTACGGCGTGCAGCGCGACGAGGCCGAGGCGCAGGCCGGGCTGGCGGTGATCCGCCCCGACCGCCTGCTGACGGTGGACATCCGCCCCGCCGCCGATGCGATGCTGGCCGCGCTGCGCGCCGGCGGGCAGGCCTTTCGCGATGCGGCGCACGAGGACTTCGTGCTCGGCAACATCAAGGCGCGCCAGCGCATGATTGCGCAGTTCGCGGTGGCCGGCGCGCACGACGGCCTCGTGATCGGCACCGACCACGCGGCCGAAGCGCTCATGGGTTTCTTCACCAAGTTCGGCGACGGCGCGGCCGACATCACGCCGCTCACCGGCCTCAACAAGCGCCGCGTGCGCGCCGTGGCGCAGCTGCTGGGCGCGCCCGATGCGCTGGTCTACAAGGTGCCCACGGCCGACCTCGAATCGCTGGTGCCGGGCAAGCCCGACGAAGACGCCTTCGGCGTGAGCTACGAGCAGATCGACGATTTCCTCGAGGGCAAGCCGGTGTCGGCCGCGGCGCGCGCGGTGATCTTGTCGACGCACCGCAAGAGCGCCCACAAGCGGGCGCTGCCGGTCGAACCGCCTGTACTGAAGTGACCCATTCCGCGTGACAAACGGATCACATTGAAGTCCCCGAAAGGGATGCTTCGATGCATGTGTAAAGCATCGGACGAAAAAAAGTCGCGAAATACCAGCCTGAGAGGGACTTGATTAACCTTTAGGTATCAATTGGTGCGCTTTTGTCTGCAAGAATTTTGGACGACCGGACACACAGTCCGGCCTTCTGGAACCTCATGCTTGACGTAGTGAAACCCGAAATCCTGGTGGTCGACGACGATCCCGAAGTCTGCGAGACGCTGGTCGACCTGCTGGAGTCGTCGGGCTTTCGCGCACAGGCCGTGCCGGACGGCCTGGCCATGGCAGCCCGGCTCGACCAGCGCGCCTTCTCGCTCGTGATCATCGACCTGCGGCTGAAGAAGGAAGACGGCATCGAGCTCGCACGCCAGCTGCGCACGCGCTCGCGCATCCCGATCATCATCCTCACCGGCCAGGGCACGGCCGCCGACCGCATCCTGGGCCTCGAGACCGCCGTCGACGATTTCATCGCCAAGCCTTTCGACAACCGCGAACTGGTCGCACGCATCCGCGCGCTGCTGCGCCGCTCGGCCGAGACCGGCATGCCGCGCTCGCTGCGCACCGACCGCCTGAGCCACGAGCGCTACCTGTTCGGCCCCTGGACCCTCAACATCACCGCGCGCGAGCTGCTGCACGGCGACGGCACGCCCTGCGACCTGACGCACGGCGAGTTCGCCCTGCTCGAGGTCTTCGTGCTGCATGCGAACCGCGTCATCGACCGCGAGCAGCTGCTGCTCAAGACGCGCAGCGCCCAGTCGGACGCGGTGAGCCGCACGATCGACGTGCTGGTGTCGCGCCTGCGCCGCAAGATCGAAGAAGACCCGGACCATCCGCGCTTCATCTGCACGGAACGCGGCGCGGGCTACCGCTTTGCAGCGAACGTGGTGCGCTGCTGAGGCAGCAGCGCCCGCACCCGCC
>NZ_JBYSZY010000102.1:0-7378 GCF_058787635.1 Variovorax sp. FW305-3-2-15-B-LB1
GGCTCAGGATGCGCGAGGTCGCGCCGCCGCCCCCACCACCGCCGCCACCCGCCGATGCACCAGTCCCCGTCAGGCCCTGTGCAATCGCAATGGCCTTCGTGTAGTTCAACTGGAACGACTGCGTGCGCAGCGGCTCCAGGTTCTCGATCGCCGCCTTGGCTTCGAACTCGAGCTTTTCCTTGGCGTTGATCTCGTCCTTGGGCGCGATCCACAGCACGCTGCCGTTCTTGCGCATGCCCAGGTTCTTCGCCTGCATGATGATGTCGAGCGCCTGGTCCCAGGGCACGTCCTTCAGACGCAGCGTCAGTGCGCCGCTGACCGAATCGGAGGTCACGATGTTGAAGTTCGTGAAGTCGGCGATCACCTGCAGCAGCGAGCGGATCTCGATGTTCTGAAAGTTGAGCGACAGCTTCTCGCCGTTGTAGCCGACGCCTTGCGTGAGCTTGCTCGGGTCGACCTTGCGCGCGCGCACTTCCACCACGAACTGGTTTTCGCTCTGGTAGGCGCTGTGCTCCCAGTCGCCCTTGGCATCGATCGTCATGCGCACGCGGTCGCCCGACTGCTGCGAGGTGATCAGCTGCACCGGCGTACCAAAATCGGCCACGTCGAGGCGGCGGCGCAGGCCTTCGGGCAGCGTCGACTTGGTGAACTCCACCACGAGGCTCTTGCCCTGCTGCTTCACATCGACGCCGACCTGGTTGTTCGGCAGGTCGACCAGCACGCGACCGGTGTTGTCGGCGCCGAGGCGGAAATCGACGTCGCGCAGCGGCAGCGTGTCGCGGTTGCGGTTCTCGGCGAAAGTGGTCGCCGCGGAAGCGACGAGTGCCGTCCCGGCCACAGGCTCAAGCACCACCAGCAGCGACTTGCCCTGGATCTCGGCCTTGTACGCCGTGGCCTGCTTCAGGTTCAGCACGACGCGGCTGCGGTCACCGGCCTGCACCACGTTGACCGAGCGCAGGTTGCCCTGGTTCACCTCGATGGCCGAACGCCCGATGGCGTTCGTCACACCCGGGAAGTCCAGCGCGATGCGCGCCGGCGTCTGCACCGAGAACCCGGCAGGCACGGCGGTGAGCGGCTGCGCCAGGTCGATGCGGATCACTTCCGCGCCCGACTGGGTCGAGCTCGTCACCGACTCGATCGCGTTTTGCGCATGGGCGACGGCCAGGGCACCGAAAGCCAGCAGACCCAGCCCGGCGGCGCGCAGCCACTGTGCCATCGTTGATTTTTTATGGTTCATTTCGCACTCTCTTGCAACTGCAGCGTGGCTACGCGTTCGATCCATTCGCCCGCGGCGTCCTGCACGATCTCGCGCAGGGCGACTTCGGTTTCGTTGATACGGGTGATGCGCCCGTAGTTGAGCCCCAGGTATTCGCCGACGCGCACCTTGTAGAGCAGCTTGTCCACACGCACGAGCGCCACCGGCTGGCCGTTGCGGTTCATGCTGCCGACCATCGCCATCGTGTCGAGCGGGAACGCTTCGAGGGCTTCCTTGCGGCGCGCCAGCTCCGGCGCGATCAGCTCGGAGGTGCTCGGCTGGTTCGACTCCCGGCGCAGCGCCTGGGTCAGCTTCAGCATGTTGAAGGGCTCGAACGACGACGCCTCGGTGTAGGCCTGCGGCGTGAACTTCTTGGGCTCGGAGATCGGCGGCACCGAGGGCTTCACCTGCGCGCGCTGCTCGACCATCCAGCGCTGCAGGTCTTCCTGGTCGGAATCGCCGCAGGCGCTCAGGCCCAGCGTGGCCAGTGCCAGCCACAGGACTTTGGCGACCGGCTTCATTTCTTCGCCTTCGGCGCCGTGGCGCGTTTCTGGGCGGCCCGCTCGTCTTCGTCGAGGTAGCGGTAGGTGCGCGCGGTGGCGTCCATCGTCAGCACGTCCTTGTCCTTGTCCTTCTGCGGTGTGATGGTCACGTTGTTGAGCGTCACGATGCGCGACAGGCTGGCCACGTCGGCCGCGAAGGCGCCCATGTCGTGGTAGCGGCCCGTGACGCGCACGGCGATCGGCAGCTCTGCGTAGTAATCCTTGACCGACACTTGGCCCGGACGGAACAGTTCGAACTGCAGGCTGCGGCCGAGGCCGGCCTGGTTGATGTCCGAGAGCAGTGCGTCCATTTCCGCCTTGCTGGGCAGTTGCTTCTCGAGCAGGATCACGTACTGCTGCACCTGCTCGCGCTGCTTCTTCAGCAGGTCGAGGTTGGCGGCTTGCGCCACTTTCTTCTGGTAGTCGGTCCGGAGCGTGACTTCCTTGGCGCGCTCGGCTTCGAGCTCGTCATTGGAGTTCGTGAGCCAGACAAACCACAGGCCCGCCAGCACCAGCGCGGACACGGCCAGGCACAGTGCGTAGCGCGGCACCGCCGGCCACATGGAAGGATCGTTCGGATTCAGTCCGCGGAACTGGTCGCCGAAGTTGCGCAATGCGGTGGCGACGTCGACTTTGGGGAGGGATCGGTTGCTGATGGCCATGATCGATTACCCCTTCGCCTGCGCCTTGGCGGCCAGGGCCTTCTCGGCCTCCGCCTTCTGCGCATCGGTGGGCCGCTTGAGGCCGATGCGCATCGTGAAGTTCGCCACGCGGCGCTGGTCGCGCTGGCTCAGGTTCACGTTGGCCGAGGTGATTTCGACCAGCTCGGGCTTCACCAGCCAGGGGCTGTTGTTGCCGAGGTTGCGCAGCAGCTCCGACACGCGCTCGTTCGACTGCGCCATGCCTTGCAGGGTCACGGTCTGATTCTCCTGCTTCATGCTGGTGAGGTAGACGCCGTCGGGCAGTTGCCGGACGAGTTCGTTGAGCAAGTGCACGGGCAGATTGCGGTCGCCTTGCAGGTCTTCCACGGCCAGCTGGCGCGCGCGCAAGGCTGCGATTTCCTCCTGCAGTGTCGAGATTTCCTTGATCTCGACCTCGAGCTTCTTGATCTCGGCCTGAAGGAAACCGTTCTTCGATTGCTGAGCCGAAATCTGGGCCTCGAACCACAGGTAACCGAGGCCGGCGATCAGGGCACCCAGCAGCGCGGCACCACCCAGGGTGCCGTAAAAAGCCTCGCGGCGGCGCTTGCGCGCGGCTTCGCGGTGCGGAAGCAGATTGATCAGGATCACTGCAGGAACCTCCGCATGGCCAGGCCGCAGGAGGTCAGATAGGAAGGCGCTTCGCGGCGGACCTTCTTCTCGCGAATGCTGGGGCCGAAGTCCATGCCGTCGAACGGATTCACGAGCGAGCAGGCAAAAGAGGTCTGGCGGGTCACGGCATTGGTCAGCCCCGGCAGCGACGACGATCCGCCCGCCAGCAGCACGTAGTCCACGCGGTTGTGCGGCGTGCTGGTGAAGAAGAACTGCAGCGCCCGCGCGATTTCCTGCGCGATGCTTTCGACGAAGGGCTTGAGCACGCCCGAGCCGTAGTCGTCGGGCAGGTCGCCGCTGCGCTTCTTGGCTTCGGCTTCCTCGGCGGAAAAACCGTACTGGCGCACGATCAGCTGGCTCAATTGAGCACCGCCGAAGGCCTGGTCGCGGTCGTACAGCACTTCCTGGTTGCGCAGCACCTGCATGCTGGTCGTGAAGGCACCGACTTCGAACAGCGCCACGATGGCGTCCACGCCCTTGCCCGGCAGTTGCTCGATCAGGCGCGCGGTTGCGAGGCGCGAGGCATACGACTCGACGTCGAGGATCATGGCCTTCAGGCCCGCGGCTTCCGCCAGGCCCTCGCGGTCCTGCACCTTCTCCTTGCGGGAGGCGGCGATCAGCACTTCCACGTCGCCGACGGAGGTCGTGCTCGGTCCCGTCACGCAGAAGTCGAGGCTCACTTCATCGAGCGAGAACGGGATGTACTGGTTGGCTTCGGATTCGACCTGGATCTCGAGCTCCTGCTCGCTCATGCCGCCCGGGAGAATGATCTTCTTGGTGATGACCGCCGAGGGCGGCAGCGCCAGCGCCACGTTGCGGGTCTTGGTGCCGCTCTTTCGCACGACACGGCGCACGGCTTCGGCGACTTCGTCGAATTTCTCGACGTTGCCGTCGGTGATCCAGCCGCGTTCGAGCGGTTCGATGGCGCAGCGCTCCAGAACCAGCTTGCCGCTGGCCTCACGGCCGAGCTCCACCAGCTTCACGCTGGACGAACTGACGTCCAGTCCCAGCAGGGGGGCGTTCTGACGACGAAACAATGATCCAAGAGCAGCCAAGTTAGGTCCCTCTCCCCCTGTTATTTGTAACCAATGGAAAAATATGCGTTCGGTTGCATGCTAGCAGCAGGCACAGCGCCCACCAAGCGTGCAGAAAGCCCGAAACCGACAACCGTTGTCAAAACGTGACGTCAAAGCCGCATTCTGTAACTTTCTGCTTAGCCCCTGGAGAGGGAATGCGCGAGGTAACAAAGATCCGGAGGCGCCGAGGGGGCGACTTTTTATAATGTCCGGTGACTCTCCGGGCCCCCATGCAAGAAACTCCCAGCCCGAAAGGGCGCGCCAAGACTCCTCCACCCGAACGCCCCTTCTGGCTGAAATGGCTGTTGCGTTTCGTGTTCTGGGGGGCGGGCATCGCTGCGGCGGGCCTGCTTTCCATCCTGTGCGTGGTGGCCGTGGCCCTGGCAGTGGCCTACCCCAACCTGCCGGACATCTCGGAACTCTCCGACTACCGACCCAAGCTGCCGCTGCGCGTGTTCTCCGCCGAAGGCACGCAGATCGGCGAGTTCGGGGAAGAGCGACGCAACCTCACTCCCATCGCCGCGATCCCAAAAGTGGTGAAGGACGCCGTCCTGGCCGCCGAAGACGCGCGCTTCTATGACCACGGCGGCGTCGACTACAAGGGGCTGGTCCGCGCCGGCCTCGCCAACCTGAACCGCGTGAAGAGCCAGGGCGCCTCCACCATCACGATGCAGGTGGCCCGCAACGTCTACCTGAGCTCCGAGAAGACGCTGACCCGCAAGATCTACGAGGTGCTGCTGACCTTCAAGCTGGAGCACCTGCTCACGAAGGACCAGATCTTCGAGATCTACCTGAACCAGATCTACCTGGGCAACCGCGCCTACGGCTTCGCGGCCGCTTCCGAGGCCTACTTCGGCAAGCCGCTGTCCGAGATGACGATCGCCCAGGCCGCCATGCTGGCCGGCCTGCCGAAGGCACCCGGCGCCAACAACCCGGTCAACAACCCGCAGCGCGCACGCGGGCGCCAGTTCTACGTGATCGACCGCATGCAGGAGGCCGGCTTCATCACCGCCGAGCAGGCGGCCGAGGCCAAGAAGGAAGAGCTGCACCTGCGCGACGCCGCCGACCCGAACCGCCTGCACGCCGAGTACGTGGCGGAAACCGTGCGCCAGCTGATGTACGCCCAGTACGGCGACAGCACCTACACGCGCGGCCTCAAGGTCTACACCTCGCTGGTCGCCGCCGACCAGGCCGCGGCCTACAAGGCCCTGCGCAAGGGCATCATGGATTACGAGCGCCGTCAGGTGTACCGCGGCCCGGAGAAGTTCATCGACCTGCCGAACGACCCCAAGGAGCTCGACGAAGCGGTGGACGACGTGCTGAACGACCACCCCGACAACGGCGACGTGATGGCGGCCGTGGTGCTCAAGGCCACGCCCAAGGAAATCCAGGCCATCCGCGCCAACGGCGACGCCGTGCAGATCACGGGCGACGGCCTCAAGCCCGCGCAGTCCGGCCTGTCGGACAAGGCACCGCCCAACATCAAGATCCGCCGCGGCGCCGTGATTCGTGTCGCCAAGACGCCCAAGAACACCTGGGAAATCACCCAGCTGCCCGAGGTGGAAGGCGCGTTCGTGGCCATGGACCCGCGCGACGGCGCCATCAAGGCACTGGTCGGCGGTTTCGACTTCGGCAAGAACAAGTTCAACCACGTCACGCAAGCGTGGCGCCAGCCGGGCTCGAGCTTCAAGCCCTTCATCTACTCGGCGGCGCTCGAAAAGGGCTTCACCCCCGCCACCGTCATCAACGACGGCCCGCTGTTCTTCGACGCCGGCACCACCGGCGGCCAGCCCTGGGAGCCCAAGAACTACGGCGGCGGCTTCGACGGTCCGATGTCGATGCGCACGGCGCTGATGAAGTCGCGCAACCTCGTGTCGATCCGCATCCTGCAATCCATCGGCACGCGCTACGCGCAAGACTGGATCACCAACTTCGGCTTCGACAAGGACAAGCACCCCGCCTACCTCCCGATGGCGCTCGGTGCCGGTGCCGTCACGCCGATGCAGATGGCGGTGGGCTATTCGGTGTTCGCCAACGGCGGCTACCGCGTGAATCCGTACCTCGTGACCCGCGTCACCGACCACAAGGACCGCGTGCTGGTCGACGTCCAGCCGCCACTGCTCAACGAAGCGTCGCGCGCCATCCCGCAGCGCAACGCCTTCATCATGGACACGCTGCTGCAGTCCATCACGCGCGCCGGCACGGCCGCGAAGGCGCAGGCGATGCTCAAGCGCCCCGACCTCTACGGCAAGACCGGCACCACCAACGACTCGCTCGACGCCTGGTTCGCGGGCTTCCAGCCCACCATGACGGCGATCTCGTGGATCGGCTACGACACGCCGCGCAACCTGGGCGACCGCGAAACCGGCGGCGGCCTGAGCCTGCCGATCTGGATCAACTACATGGAAACCGCCCTCAAGGGCGTGCCCGTGACCGACCTGTCGACCACGCCGCCTTCGGGCATCGTGAGCGTCGGCGGCGAGTGGTACTACGACGACTACGCGCCGGGCCGCGGCGTGTCGAGCCTGGGCGTGGAATCCTCCGCGCCGGTAGCACCGGCCGAAGCCCTGAGCGGCCCGGCGATCAGCGCGCCTGCGCCGCCCGAGGAGCGCAACCGCATCCTCGACCTGTTCAGGAACTGATCAAGAAAGCGGGAAAGCGGCGGCTCAGGCCGCCGCGAACACCAGCGGCTGCCCCGCCTGCAGGGTCGCCTCGCGCGACAGGTTGCCGAAGAATTCTTCCCCGGTCTTGGTGTCCACCCACACCCGGCCGTCGTGCCGGTAGTGGTAGCCGCCGGAGCGCGCCGCCAGCCAGATTTCCTGCAGCGGCTTCTGCAGGTTCACGATCAGCTGGCTGCCGTTGCGAAACGACATCGTGATCATCCCGCCGACCCGCTGGTTGTCGATGTCGGCGTCGGTCGCGTCGTTGATGCGGTCGCAGCCCTGCTCGATGGCAGCAAGCGCCGCCTCGGCGCGGTCCATGTACTCGGTGTCGGTCATTACAATTTCAGCATGTTGAATGTTCGCCAAATTCTAGTGAGCGCTCGCGCCCGCACCGCGCTCATGGTCTGCCTTGCCGCCAGCGCGGCCGGCCTTGCGGCGTGCGGACAGCGCGGCGCGCTCTATCTGCCTACCGATCCAGCGGCCGCCCAGCGCGCCACCTTGCCCCAATTGCTCACCCCCGGCGGCTCCAAAG
>NZ_JBYSZY010000103.1:0-7324 GCF_058787635.1 Variovorax sp. FW305-3-2-15-B-LB1
CCGCCCGCCCACTCATTCCAAGGACCACCATGACCCGCTTCACCCTGCGCGCCGCCGGCCTCGCCCTCGCCCTGTCAGCCGTTGCTTCCGTGACCCAGGCGCACAACGCCTGGCTGCTGCCCTCGACCACCGTGCTGTCGAAAGCCGACACCGTGAGCGTCGACGCTGCCGTGTCGAACGACCTGTTCGTTGCCAACCACGCGCCGCTGCGCCTGGACGGCCTGCAGATCACCGCCCCCGACGGCAGCACGGTCAAGCCTGAATCCGAAGCCAAGCTCAAGCTGCGCAACGTGTTCGACGTGAACGTCGCGCAGCCGGGCACCTACCGCATCGCGGTGGTCAACAACGGCGCGTTCGCCGCCTGGAAGGACAAGGCCACGGGCCAGAACAAGCGCGCCCGCGGCACGGCCGAAACCATCGCCAAGGAAATCCCGGCCGATGCGCAGGAAGTGACCATCACCCAATCGGCCGGCCGCATCGAGACCTTCGTGACCGTCGGCAAGCCCTCGGCGCTCAAGCCCATCGGCCAGGGCCTGGAACTGATCGCCGCCGGCAGCCCGACCGACCTGGCCAAGGGCGAGAAGGCCACCTTCACGCTGCACCTGGACGGCAAGCCCGCCAAGGACCTCGAAGTGACCGTGACCGCCGGCAGCACCCAGTACCGCGACAAGCTCGACGAACTCAAGCTCAAGACCGACGACAAGGGCCAGTTCAGCGTGACCTGGCCGGCCGCCGGCATGTACTGGCTCGACGCCAGCACCAAGGACAGCAAGACCACCGTGCCGCAAGCCAAGGAACGCCGCCTGAGCTACGCGGCCACCCTGGAAGTGATGCCCTGACCCTGCGTTTTTCCTTGGGCCTTTCCTTCAGCACCTGGCGCGCGGGCGGCTACGCCAACGCGGCCGTTCCCCGCCCCGCCGATCCAGCCAGCCTCCAGCAGCTCGGCGGGCAGACGATGGGCACGACCTGGTCACTGCGCTTCGACAACCCGCGGATGCTGCCGCTCGCACAGGTGCGCGAGGCGGTCGAGGCCGCGCTCGCGCGCGTGATCGACCAGATGAGCCACTGGGAGCCCGACTCCCTCATCAGCCGCTTCAACGCCGCGCCCGCCGGCTCGCGCCATGCGCTGCCAGCCGAATTCGCACAGGTGATGCAGTGCGCCCTCGCGTGGGCGCAGGCCAGCGGCGGCGCGATCGATCCGACGGTCGGTGCGCTGGTGGCGCGCTGGGGCTTCGGCCCCGCAGCGTCGCAGGACAACGCCCTGCCCTCGCCCGACGCGCTGGCCGCGATCCATTCGAACGTCGGCTGGCAACGGCTGACCTTCGATGAGGCCAACCGCACGCTGCTGCAACCCGGCGGCGTGCAGCTCGACCTGTCGGGCATCGCCAAGGGCTTCGCGGTCGACCACGGCGTCGACGCGCTGCGCGCGCTCGGCCTCACCGACCTGCTGTTCGAAATCGGCGGCGAGTTGCGCGGCATCGGCCGGCGACCCGGCGGCACGCCGTGGCAGGTGCAGGTCGACACCGAGATGCCGACGCCGCAACGCATCGCACTGGCCGACATGGCCGTGGCCACCTCGGGCGACCGCTGGCACCGGCGCGCGGTCGAAGGCCGCAGCTGGTCGCACACCATCGATCCGCGCGACGGCGAGCCCGTGGCGCATGCGCTGGCCAGCGTCACGGTGCTGCACCCGCAGTGCATGCAGGCGGATGCGCTCGCCACCGTGCTGACCGTGCTCGGCCCCGTCGAGGGCCTGGCCTTCGCACAGCAGCGCCACATCGCGGCCCTGTTCATCTCCCGCGCCGACGACGGGTCGCTCACCGAGCAGGCCACGCGCGCGTGGCAGGCGCAGGCGAGCGCATGACCGAGACCCTGTGGCGTGCGCTGGCCGCCAGCGCGACGGTCGCCGCCTATGCCGCGCTGTGCCTGGGCATCTACGCACGCCAGCGACGGCTGCAGGCCACGGCCGCACGCGAAGCCGCGGCCCTGTCGGCCGGTGACGGCGCGCAGGCGTCGCCCACCCTCGTGCTGTTCGCCAGCCAGACCGGCCAGGCGGAAACCATCGCGTGGCAGACCGCGCGACGGCTGCGCGCGGCCGGCACGGCCGTGCGCGTGATGGCCCTCAACGCCCTCGACAGCGCCACGCTGGCCTCGGCCCGCCGCGCCCTCTTCGTGGCCAGCACCTACGGCGAAGGCGATGCGCCCGACGGCGCCAGCGTGTTCGCCGAGCGCGTGATGGGCGCGCCGCTGGCGCTGCCTTCGCTGCGCTACGCCGTGCTGGCGCTCGGCGACCGGCAGTACGCCCACTTCTGCGGCTTCGGCCGCGCGCTCGACGCGTGGCTCCACACGGCCGGCGCCGTGCGCGACTTCGAACCCATCGAGGTCGACAACAGCGACCCCGCCGCGCTCGCCGATTGGCACGCCCGCTGGGGCGATGCGCCGGAGGGCGGCGACGACGCCCCGGCAAGCTTCGCGCCCTGGCGGCTCACGCGGCGCGAACTGCTCAACGCCGGCAGCACGGGCGGCCCGGTCTTCCATCTCGGCCTCACGCCGCAAGCCGGCGCACTGCCACACTGGGCTTCGGGCGACCTGGTGCAGGTCGCAATCGCAAGCGATCCGGCGCGGCCACGCGACTACTCGATCGCCTCCCTGCCCGCCGACGGCGAACTGCAACTGCTCGTGCGGCAAGAACAGCATCCCGACGGCTCGATGGGCGCCGCGTCGGGCCTGCTCACCTCGACGCTTTCGGTCGGCGACTCCGTGGCGCTGCGCCTGCGGCCGCACCGCGGCTTCCGGCTGGAGGGCAACGAGAACCGTCCGCTGATCCTGATCGGCAACGGCACCGGCCTGGCCGGCCTGCGCGCCCACCTGCGCGCACGCGCCGCCGCTGGCCGAAAAGACAACTGGCTGGTGTTCGGCGAGCGCCAGTCCGCCCACGACTTCCTCTGCCGCGAAGAAATCGAAGCCTGGCAGGCCGACGGCACGCTCGCCCGGCTCGACATGGTGTTCTCGCGCGACCAGGCCGAGCGCTTCTACGTGCAGCACCGCCTGCTGCAGATGGCCGACACGCTGCAAGCCTGGCTGCGCGATGGCTCCGCCGTCTATGTCTGCGGCAGCCTCCAGGGCATGGCATCGGGCGTCGACGCGGCGCTGCGGCAGATCGCCGGCGACGACCTCTGGGCCGAGCTGTCGGCCAGCGGACGCTACCGCCGCGACGTCTATTGAACGGCCCGCGCGGCCTCGTCAGTTGCGCGCCGGCAACGGAGCGAGCGAAACTTTCTGGTTAAAAGCGGCCAGTTGAGCACCTTGGTATTGAGAAGCAATATCATTTGCATCGATTTGCAAAAACCCTTCGCAAATCAGCTCACCCAGCCAGTCTTGCCGCCCTTTTTCTCCCCGAGAGTGCGCCGCCCGGACCCAGCCAGTCGAGCTCTGCCCGCCCGCCCTTTCTGGAGAAAACAACATGGCCTATATCAAGAGCCGCAAACACGCCGTCGCACGCGCCGTTCCTCACCTTTCGGGTGCCGCCGCAGCCACGCTGCTGGCCATCGCAGCCCCCGCCGCCTTTGCCCAGACCGGGCGGGCCCTGCCTGAAGTCCGCGTGCAGGATTCGAGCGCTGCCGACTACAAGACCGACACCTCGGCCAACCCGAAGTTCACGGCCCCGCTGGTGAACACGCCGCAGACGATCCAGGTGATCAAGGAACAGATCATTCGCGAGCAGGGCGCGACCACGCTCACCGAAGCGCTGCGCAACACCGCCGGCGTCGGCACGTTCTTCCTGGGCGAGAACGGCAACACGAACACCGGCGACGCCGTGTTCATGCGCGGCTTCGACAGCTCCAGCAGCATCTTCGTGGACGGCATCCGCGACCTGGGCTCGGTCTCGCGCGACATGTTCAATATCGAGCAGGTCGAAGTCGTGAAGGGCCCGTCGGGCACCGACGTGGGCCGCACCTCGCCCACCGGCTACATCAACCTCGTCACCAAGAAGCCGAAGCTCGAAGACAGCTTCCTGGGCTCGCTCGGTTTCGGCAGCGCCGACTACAAGCGCGGCAGCATCGACTGGAACAAGTCGCTCAGCAGCGCCAACGGCATCGGCGCCGCCTTCCGCCTGAATGCGGCGATGGAAGACTCGGGCGTGCCCGGCCGCGACTTCGTCAAGAACAAGCGCACGGCCATTGCACCCTCGATCGCGCTCGGTCTGAATTCGCCCACGCGCTTCTACTTCGACTACCTGCACGTCGACCAGGACAACGTGCCCGATGGCGGCGTGCCGACCATCGGCCTGCCCAGCTACTCGAACCCCGACCCGGTCGCTCTCGGCGCACGTCGCCGCAGCTTCCTGAACTACGCAGCACCGGTCGATCCGAAGAACTTCTACGGCACCGCCTACGACTTCAACAAGGTGACGGCCGACATGTTCACCGCGCGCGTGGAGCACGACTTCACGCCCGACATCACGCTGCGCAACACGACCCGCTACGGCAAGACGAAGCAGGACTACATGCTGACGGCGTTCATGCTCGGCGGCCTGGGCACCAACGGCAACCCGCCGCCCTCGGGCAACACCGCGTTCCTCAGCACGCCGATCCCGGGACTGCCGTCGACCTGGACGACCACGCGCAACCTGCCGACCAACAAGAACCAGGAAAACACGATCTTCGTCAACCAGACGAACGTGACCGCCAAGTTCAACACCGGCAGCCTGAGCCACTCGCTCAGCGCGGGCGTCGAGTTGATCCGTGAAGAGCAGTCGAGCCTGGGCTACTTCAGCCCCGGCGCCACGTTCAACGGCAAGGTCGTGCAGAACGGCGCATGGCCCGTGGCCAACCTGTACGCGCCGAACCCGTACGTGAACGGCTACAACCGCATGCTCAGCGGCGCCGACAGCAAGGGCGTGACCAACACGGTCGGCCTGTACGCCTTCGACACCATCAAGCTCAACGAGCAATGGCAGATCACCGGCGGCCTGCGCTTCGATCACTACAGCACCTCGTTCCAGAGCGCGACGCTGTCGACCGCAACGACCAACCCCGGCCTGCCGGTCGGCACGCTGGTGCCCTCGTCGCTGAAGCTCTCCGACAACCTGTTCACCGGCAAGATCGGCGTGGTCTACAAGCCCGCGAAGAACGGCAGCATCTATGCGGCCTACGGCACTTCGGCGCAGCCCCCGGGCGGCGCGAACTTCTCGCTGTCGGCCGCCGGCACGGGCAGCAGCGCGGCGCGCACCGACTTCCTGCCGCAAAAGGCCAAGACCTTCGAAGTGGGCACGAAGTGGGACGTGCTGGACGACAAGCTGTCGCTGACCGGCGCGGTCTACCGCACCGACGTGACCAACGAAGTCGTGCAGGACCCGACCAACACCGCGCTGTACTACCAGAGCGGCAAGAAACGCGTGCAGGGCATCGAGCTGGGCGTGGCGGGCACCATCACCGAACGCTGGGGCATGAGCGCCGGCTTCACGACGATGGACACCAAGGTGCAAAGCGGCCCCAACGTCACGGCCGACGGCACCAACGTGCTGACCTACACGCCGAAGAACTCGTTCACGGCCTGGACCACCTACCAGTTCCCGTTCGGCCTGACGGTCGGCGGTGGCGCGCGCTACAACGGCAAGCTGCACCGCGGCACCGACGGCGCCGTGGGCACGCCGGCGTACATCGACTCCTACTGGGTGTTCGATGCCATGGCGTCGTACCGCATCAACAAGAACGTCGACATCCAGCTGAACATCGCCAACGTGTTCGACAAGCAGTACGCGGCCGCCATCAACAAGAGCGGCTACCGCTACACGCCGGGCATCCCGCGCTCGGCCAAGATCACCGCGAACTTCGCGTTCTGATCCCGACGACCGCGTCGCCTCCGTGCCGGCCCTTGCGGCAGGCGCGGTGCGACACTCGAGCCCCGGCCTGCGCCGGGGCTTTTTTCTTGTGGAGTTCACCGAAATGATGCTGCATGTGCCCGACGTGCTGAGCCCGGACCAGGTGCGCGAGATGCGCGCGGCGCTCGATGCCACCCACTGGGTCGACGGCCGCGAAACCGTGGGTGACCAAGGCGCACAGGTGAAGCGCAACCGCCAGTTGCCGGAGTCTTCGCCCGTCTCGCGCGAGCTCGGCGCGACCATCCTGGCGGCGCTCTCGCGCCACGCGCTGTTCTTCTCGGCGGCGCTGCCCGCGCGTTTCGTGCCGCCGCTGTTCAACCGCTACGAGGGTGGCGAGCACTACGGCGTGCATGTCGACGGCTCGGTGCGCGCGGTGCCGGGCAGCAGCCAGCAGCTGCGCACCGACCTGTCGTGCACCCTCTTCCTGAGCGATCCGGAGGATTACGACGGCGGCGAGCTGGAAGTGATCGACACCTACGGCTCCCACGAGGTCAAGCTGCCGGCCGGCGACCTGATCCTTTACCCGGCGAGCAGCCTGCACCGCGTGCACCCGGTCACGCGCGGGGCGCGGGTGTGCTCCTTCTTCTGGCTGCAGAGCATGGTGCGCAGCGACGCTCAGCGCGGCATGCTGTTCGAACTCGACCAGACCATCCAGAAACTGCGCGCCCGCCTGGGCGAATGCGAGGAAACCGTGGCGCTCACCGGCCACTATCACAACCTCCTGCGGCTCTGGGCCGAGGTGTAACACCGGCTTGCAAAGTCCGGCGGCATGTCAGTCATAGTGATTGCAAATGCGATGGATTCTTATTTATAATGAGTCACATCCAACAGCCAGCCAACTGCCGCTTTCACCGCCATGATCGTTTGCGTCTGCCGCCGAGTCTCTGACCGTGAAATCGCACGTCACGTGCGCGCGGGCATGACTTTCGACGAAGTCCAGTTCGAACTCGGCGTGGCCACCCAGTGTGGCCAGTGTGAAGGTTGTGCCCGCGACATCGTGGCGCAGTGCAGTGTCTCTCACCCGGTCGCCGCCCTGAACTGCGAATCGGCGCCGAGAGCGATCCAGCTTGCCAACTCCATCAAGGAAAGCAAAGCATGGAACTCGTCTCGGCTCTCGGCGGCAGCCTGATCCTCGTCGCCGGCTCTGTCTGGTGGATTTTTCGCAAGTAGCGTCTCTGTAGCGGTTTTGCTGCAATCGGGGCACGATTTGTAGTGCCCGCATTCGAATGGTTGATCGTGTCTGACCGCTTTGCCCCCCCTCCCTCCTTTCTTGGCCTGTCGCGCACTGTCGTCATTGCCGGCGGCGTGATCCTGTTTCACGGCGCCGCGCTGTGGGCGCTGCAAAGCGGCCTGCTGCGCAGGGCCGCCGAAGTGGTGATTCCCGTCGAGATCCTGAGCCAGTTCGTCGAACCGCCGAAACCCAAGGCCGATCCGCCGCCC
>NZ_JBYSZY010000104.1:0-7270 GCF_058787635.1 Variovorax sp. FW305-3-2-15-B-LB1
GGGCATCGCGCTGGCGCTGGTGGGGGCGGGGCTCACGGCCCTCGTGGCGCTGCAGCTGAAGGCGTCGTCGCCTCCGTCCGTGGCGGTGTCGCAGGCGGCGCAGCGCGTGGCGACGGGCGACCTGGCGCAGGCGCTGGCCTTGCTGCCGGGCATGGACCGCGCGGGGCTGCTGCACGCGTATGGCGTGGCGTTCGGGACGCTGCTCTGCGTGCTGGCTGGCGTGACGGTGCTGACGGCGGTGGTGGTGTTTGCATTCCTGCGCGGCGATGCGTCCGCGCGAGGCCACGCGGAAGCACTCGGACAGAACGCGTAAGGCGCCTCACCCCGCACCCGATGAGGTGCTTTCATGGACACGTCATGCGTCGTTGCCAGCATCCCCGCTCGATCAACAGGAGCGGAGTGCGAGATGGTGATGAACAACAGTCGACGGGTCGTGGGAGCAGCTGCCACGGTGATTGCAGCCTGCGTGATGGCCGCATGCGGTGGCGGTGGGGGCGGCGGTGTCGCGTTCCCGCCGATCGCCGTGGTGCCGCCGCCGGCGCCAGCCCCCGCGCCCGCGCCGCAGGGCAAGGCGATCGACCTCACGATCCTGCACATCGACGACCACCACTCCAACCTCGAAGCCAAGGACAAGACGCTGCAGCTGAACACGGGCGGCGGCGCGCCGGTGGCGGTCACGGTCAATGCGGCGGGCTTTCCGCGCGTCACCGCGGCGATCCAGGCGCTGGCCGCCCAGTCGCCGAACGTGCTGAAGCTGCACGCCGGCGACGCGCTCACCGGCACCCTGTACTTCAACCGCGCGGGCGCCGACGGCGAGGCCGATGCGGCGCTGATGAACACCGTGTGCTTCGACGCCTTCACGCTGGGCAACCACGAGTTCGACAAGGGCGACACCGGCCTGAAGGGCTTTCTCGACCTGCTGCGCAAGGGCAGCTGCCAGACGCCGGTGCTCAGCGCCAACGTGAACTTCGGCGCCCAATCGGCGCTGCACCCCTCGAAGGCACCCGGTTACGTGAAGCGCTCCACGGTGCTCGAACGCGGCGGCGAAAAGATCGGCCTGGTCGGCCTGACCATCGCGGGCAAGACCAAGGCCTCGTCCAGCCCCGACCCCGACACCACCTTCGAGGACGAGACCGTCGCCGCCCAGCGCGAGATCGACCTGCTGCGTGCGCAGGGCGTGAACAAGATCGTCGTCATGAGCCACATCGGCTATGAGTACGACAAGCAGGTGGCGTCGCGCCTGAGCGGTGTCGACGTCGTGGTGGGCGGCGATTCGCACACGCTCATCGGCCCCGACGCGCTCACCCGCTACGGCGTGGGCTCGCCGGCCGGTGCCTACCCCACGGCGCTGACCGACAAGGACGGCAAGAAGGTCTGCCTGGTCCATGCCTGGGAGTACAGCCAGGTGGTGGGCGAACTGAATGTGAGCTTCGACGAGAAGGGCGACGTCACGGCCTGCAGCGGCACGCCGCACGTGCTGATCGGCGACGACTTCCGCGTCGGCGGCAAGCCCGCCGATGCCAACCAGCGCAGCGCCCTGCTGGCCGACGTGGCCGCCAGCGGCTTCCTGCGCGTGACCGCGCCCGACCCCACGGCCACCGCCGTGCTGCAGCCCTTCAAGGACAAGGTGGCGGTGTTCAACACCACGCTGGTGGCCACCGTGACCGAAGAGCTGTGCTCGCGTCGCGTGCCCGGCGGCACGGGCACCGTCGACTACTCGCGCTCCAGCGTCTCGTGCAACGCGCTGGGCAGCGTGAGCCTGCGCGGCGGCGACATCCAGCAGATGGCAGCGCAGGCCTACCTGGAGATCGGCCACAGCAAGTACGGCGGCGCCGACATCTCGCTGCAAAGCGGCGGCGGCGCGCGCATTCCGCTGGTGCCGGGCAACGTCACGGCGGCGAGCGTGATCCAGGTGCTGCCCTTCGGCAACATGCTGTTCCGCCTCGACGTCACCGGCCGCGAGGTCAAGGGCATGCTCGAAGACGGCCTGCAGGCCGTGTACGGCCCGGGCGGTTCCACCGGCCCGTACCCCTACACCGGCGGCCTGCGCTTCGACGTCGATGCCACGCAGGCCAACGGCCAGCGCGCCAGCAACATCGAGGTGCGCGCACCCGGCACCGGCGTGTGGGGCCCGCTTGACCTGGACAAGACCTACAAGCTGTTCGTGCTGAGCTTCAACGCCAGCGGCGGCGACGGCTACAAGACGCTGGCCGCCGTGCCCGCGGCGCGGCGCCTGGACATCGGCGTGCTCGATGCCGACGTGTTCTTCAACTACATCGAGTCCAAGCCCAAGGATGTCGGCTCGGGCCTGTCGCTGCTGCAGAAGCTGCCGGTCGAGCTGTACAGCACCAAGTCGTACAAGGCGCCTTGAGTCGTGCTCAGGGGTGCGCGGTGTCTTCTGCGAAGAGACCGCGCAGCCACTGCGTAAACACCCGCACCCGCGACGACAGCTGCCGGTTCTGCGGATACAGCACCGACACCGGCATCGGCGGCGGCGCGAAGCCCGGCAGCACCGCCTGCAGGCGGCCGTCCGCCAGCTCGGCCGCCACGCGGTAGCGCGGCACCTGCACCAGCCCGAGGCCCACGACGGCGGCGCCCGTGTACAGGTCGGCGCCGGTCACCGACACGGTGGCGGCCAGTTGCACGGGGCGTGCCTGACCGTCGACCGTGAACTCGAGCGGCAGCGCCTTGCCCGTGCTGCTCGACACGTAGTGCACCGCGCGGTGCGAGGCCAGTGCCGCGAGGTCGACGGGCTCGCCGTGCGCCGCGAGGTAGCCGGGGCTCGCCACCGTCACCTGCGGCAGCAGCGCCACGCGCTGCGCGACCAACGACGAGTCCTGCAGCGGGCCGGCGCGCAGCACGCAGTCCACGCCTTCGCGCACCAAGTCGACCAGCCGGTCGTCCTCGCCGATGTGCAGCTGCAGGCCCGGATGGCGGGCGAGGAAAGCGGGCAGCGCCGGCACCACGAAGTGCCGCGCCAGCGTGCCCTGCAGGTTCACGCGCAACAGGCCCTGCGGCGCCGCATGGGTGAACGCGCCCTCGGCCTCTTCCACGTCCGCCAGCAGCCGCACGCAGCGCTGGTAGTGGGCCTCGCCGTCCTGCGTGAGGCGCACGGTGCGCGTGGTGCGCTCAAGCAGCCGGGCGCCCAGGCGCGATTCGAGCCGCTGGATCAGCGTGGTGAGGGTGGCGCGCGGAATCTGCAGGTCGTCCGAGGCCTGCGTGAAGCTCTGGCGCTCGGCGATGCGCACGAAGGCCTGCATTTCCTGGAAGCGGTCCATGGGGTCGCCCTTCGCGCCTATTGTTTAAGTAAATGGAATTTTATTGACGAATTGGTGCTGATTATCTTTTGGGTGGAATGGCCGACCATTCGCTTCATCCGCTCACCACCCCAAGGAATCGCGCCATGAACACCACCGCCACTTCTGCTTCGCTGCCCACCCGCGTCGCCCTCGTCACCGGCGCCTCGCGCGGCATCGGCGCCGCCATCGCCCGCCGGCTCGCCGCCGACGGGTTCGCCGTCGCCGTCAACTACGCTTCGGGCGCCGCGCCCGCCGAAGCGCTGGTCGCCGAACTGAAGGCCACCGGCGCCCGCGCCCTCGCGGTGCAGGCCGACGTGGCGAACGCCGACGCGGTGCGCGCGATGTTCGACACCGTCGAAGCGCAGCTCGGCCCGGTCGACGTGCTGGTCAACAACGCCGGCGTGCTCCAGACCGCGCCGCTGGCCGCGCACAGCGACACGCTGTACGACCACACCTTCGACATCAACGTGCGCGGCACCTTCAACACCCTGCGCGAGGCCGCGACCCGGCTCGCCGAGGGCGGGCGCATCGTCAACTTCTCGAGCACCACACTCGCGCTGCACATGCCCGGCTACGCGATCTACAACGCCACCAAGGCGGCGGTCGAGGCCTTCACGCACGTCTTCGCCAAGGAGCTGCGCGGCCGACGCATCACGGTGAACGCCGTGGCGCCGGGCCCGGTCGCGACCTCGCTGTTCCTGGACGGCAAGACCGACGAACAGATCCAGGCCTTCGCCCAGATGCCGCCGCTGCAGCGCCTGGGCCAGCCGGAAGACATCGCCTCGGTGGTGTCGTTCCTGGCGGGGCCGGACGCGGGATGGGTCAACGGGCAGGTGCTGCGGGCCAACGGCGGCGTGGCCTGAGCAGTGGCTTCCCACGACATCCACGGAGCACGCACCATGCATCCGCCTTCACCTCCTGCGGCCACCCCGCGCTTCTTCAGCCTCGCCTACGCGGCGTTCACGGCCGCCGCTGCGGTGGTGGCCGCTGCCGCTTCGGCGATGGCGCTCGTGCTCGAACTGCCCGTGTGGGCGATGTTCGTCGGCTGGGTGGCGTTCTATACCCGCGGCGCCACCGCACGCGACGGCGTGTTCAACCTCGTCTGCGTGAGCCTGGGCCTGTTGATCGGCAAGGGCGCGGCGCTCGCCATCGCCGCGCTGGCCCCGATCGCGGGCGCCGCGGCGCTGCCGGTGGTGGTGCTGTTCGTGGCGCTCCTCGTGGTGTCGATGCGCAGCGTGCCGCGACTGAACAATCTGCTGTGCTACTTCCTCGGGCTGATCGCGTTCTTCGCGGTCCACCAGCCCCCTTCGCTGTCGCTGTTCGCCACGCTGGCCGGCGCGGCAGCACTCGGATCGATGGCGGCGTGGGTGGCGCACCTGCTGCAGCGCCGCGTGCACTGACCACCGGACTTTCCTTTCCTCCCTCTCACCTTCATTCAAGGGGTTCCCTCATGCAATCCGTCATCCTCGTCACTGGCGCCGGCTCCGGCATTGGCAAGCTCAGCGCGCAGGCGCTCGCCGAAGCGGGCCACATCGTCTATGCCTCCATGCGCGACATCGCAGGCCGCAACAAGGAGCGCGCGGCCGAGCTGCGTGCCCTGGCCGCGGCCCGGGGGCTTCAGCTGCATCCGCTCGAACTCGATGTGCTGTCGCAGGCCTCCGCCGATGCGGCCGCGGCGACCATCGTCCAGGCACACGGCCGCCTCGATGTGGTGATGCAGAACGCGGGCCATCTGGTGGTCGGGCCGACCGAGGCCTTCACGCCGGAAGACATCGCCCAGGTGTTCGACACCAACGTGCTCGGCGCCCAGCGCGTGAACCGCGCGGTGCTGCCGTACCTGCGGCAGCAGGAGTCGGGGCTGATGCTGTGGATCAGCAGCACGACCACCAAGGGCGGCTTTCCGCCGTTCATGGGCCCGTACGGCGCGGCCAAGGCGGCCATGGATTCGCTGGCCGTGACGCTGGCCTACGAGATCGCGCGCTTCGGCATCGAGACCTCGATCGTCGTGCCGGGCGCGTTCACCCGGGGCACCGATCACTTCCCGAGTGCCGGCAAGCCCTCCGATGCGGCGACCACCGCCGCCTACGGCCGCTACGACGGCGTGATGGACCGCATCGGCGAGCGCCTGTCCGCCCTCACGCCCGAGCACGCCGACCCGCAGGCCGTGGCCGACGACATCGTGCGCATCGTGGGCCTGCCGGCCGGCACGCGGCCGATGCGTTCGCTGATCGACTTCGTGGGCGACGGTGCGGCGGAGGTCTTCGAGGTGTCGGAGCGCGTGCGCATCGACTTCGCCCGACGCATCGGCATGGGCGACCTGCTCGAGGCGAAGGTCCGGCGCTGAGCGGGGCGCTGTCAAGAAAAGCGGTGGTTCTTCCTGTCCAATAGCGGCATGGAACATTCACCGAACGACGTGACAGAGCGCCTGAACGACCTCGAGATCAAGTCGAGCTATGCCGAAGACCTGCTCGAGCAGCTGAACATGACGATCTACCGACAACAGCAGCAGATCGACAGCCTGATCCTGCAGGTCGCGCAACTGCGGCTGCAGAGCCAGAACGCAGGACAGGACGGGGGCGCACGCAACCTGCGCGATGAGCTCCCGCCCCACTATTGATGAAGCGTGCTCAGCCGTGCGCGTGCCAGAGCACGGCGAAGAAATGGCAGGTGCTGCCCGCGAGCACGAACAGGTGCCACACCGAATGCGCGTAGCGCACCTTGTTGTCGAACAGGAACACAACAGCCCCGGCCGTGTAGAACAGCCCGCCGGCCACCAGCCAGGCCAGCCCTGCCGATGACATGCGCTCGTACAGCGGCACCGCCGCCATCAGCGCCATCCAGCCCATCGCCACGTACAGGCCGGTGGACCACAGCGGGTGCTGCAGGCGGTTGAACAGCTTGGCGCTCACGCCCAGCACGGCGGCGGCGGTGATGGCGCCGAACAGCGTCCAGCCCCAGGGCCCGCGCAGCACGCCGAACAGGAAGGGCATGTAGCTGCCCGCAATGAACAGGTAGATGGCCGCGTGGTCGAGCCGGTTGAACCAGGCCTTGGCGCGGCCGATCGGCAGCGCGTGGTACAGCGTGGAGATCAGGTACAGCACGATGGCCGTGCCCGCGAAGAGCGAGGCGCCCACCACGGCCGCGGCCTGGCCCTTCTGGGCAGCGCTGTAGACCAGGATCGGCAGCGAGGCGATCGCCAGCAGCAGGCCCAGGCCGTGGCTCAGGGCGTTGAAGAGCTCTTCCATCGCGGTCTGGTCGCGCGCGGCGGACGCCTGCTTTTTCTGCAGATCGGTGGAACGGGCGGGCTGCAGCTGCAGCGGCGGGCTATTCGTCATCAGGAACAGAGCCTCCGGGATTGGTGTTGGTTCCGCAAAAATCGCGAAACCGGCAGATCATGTTACTTGACCTGCTGTTTGCCGAGTTTGCGTGCCAATGTGCGCCGATGCATGCCGAGTCGGCGCGCGGTTTCCGAGATGTTGAAGCCGGTCTCGGCCAGCATCTCGTGGATGCGCTCCCACTCCAGCGTCTTGATCGAGGTGGAGCGGTTGGTCAGTTCGACCTCGGTGGTGCCGGCGGCGCGGCCGAAGGCGGCCTCGATGTCGTCGGTGTTCGAAGGCTTGGCCAGGTAGTGGCAGGCGCCGAGCTTGATGGCCTCGACGGCGGTGGCGATGCTCGCGAAGCCGGTGAGCACCACGATCAGCATCTCGGCATCGTGCCGGTGCAGCATCTGCACGCAGGCCAGGCCCGAGGCCTCGCCGTTGAGTTTCAGGTCGACCACGGCGTAGCCGGGCGAGGGGCCGTCGCCTTCCTCGAGCAGCGCTTCCACCTCCTCGAGGTTGCGCGCATGCACCACCACATAGCCGCGCCGCTCGAAGGAACGCGCGAGCGTGCGCGCGAAGGCCTCGTCGTCCTCGACGATGAGCAACTGGCGGATTTCGGCGGTGTCGGGGGTGGGCGTCATGGGCTGGTGG
>NZ_JBYSZY010000105.1:0-6744 GCF_058787635.1 Variovorax sp. FW305-3-2-15-B-LB1
CACCCCATCCTGCTCACGCCCGGCCCCCTGACCACCTCGGACCGCACCCGCCAAGCGATGCTGCGCGACTGGGGCTCATGGGACGCCGACTTCAACCAGATCACGGCGCGCATCCGCAAGGAGGTGCTGAACATCGTGCACGGCACGGGCACGCACGAATGCGTTCCGTTGCAAGGCAGCGGCACCTTCTCGGTCGAAGCGGCCATCGGCACGATCGTGCCGCGCAACGGCCATGTGCTGGTGCCGAGCAACGGCGCCTACTGCCAGCGCCTGGCCAAGATCTGCAAGGTGCTCGGCCGCAAGCTCACCACCATCGACTACACCGAAGAGAAACAGGTCTCGCCCGCCGACGTCGACCGCGCGCTCGCGGCCGACCCGAGCATCACGCACGTCGCCGTGGTGCACTGCGAAACCGGCGCCGGCGTGCTCAACCCGCTGCACGAGATCGCGCTGGTGGTCGCCAAGCACGGGCGCGGCCTGATCATCGATGCGATGAGCTCCTTCGGCGCCCTGGAGATCGACGCGCGCAAGACGCCCTTCGACGCCGTGGTCGCCGCCTCGGGCAAGTGCCTCGAAGGCGTGCCGGGCATGGGCTTCGTGGTCATCAAGCGCAGCACGCTCGAAAAGTGCGAAGGCAACTGCCACTCGCTGAGCATGGACCTGTACGACCAGTGGGTCTACATGGAGAAGACCACGCAGTGGCGCTTCACGCCGCCCACGCACGTGGTCGCCGCGCTCGACACCGCCATCGCGCAGTACATCGAGGAAGGCGGCCTGCCCGCGCGCGGCGGGCGCTACACGCGCAACTGCAAGGCGCTGGTCGACGGCCTCGCCACGCTGGGCTTCCGGCCCTTTCTCGACCCGGCCATCCAGGCGCCGATCATCGTCACCTTCCATGCGCCGGACGATGCCAACTACGACTTCAAGACCTTCTACCAGGAGGTGAAGAAGCGCGGCTACATCCTCTACCCCGGCAAGCTGACGCAGGTCGAGACCTTCCGCGTGGGCTGCATGGGGCACTTCGGCGACGCGGGCATCCCGGGCGCGGTGGCGGCCATTGCCGACACGCTGAAAGCCATGGGCATCCGGCAGGTGACGGCGGCCGTCGCGGCCTGAAGAAGCTCTGAGCAGACCGGCGCATTGCAGCGCCGGTCCTACAACGCGGGGGATGATGCGCTTCGCATAATGCCCCGCATGACGGTTCTGCGCAGCGACATCCCTGCCCGCCTGGACCGCCTGCCGTGGTCGCGCTGGCACTGGCGCGTGGTGATCGCGCTGGGCGTGGCCTGGATCCTCGACGGCCTCGAGGTCACGCTGGTGGGCTCCATCGGCGCGGTGCTGGAGCGGCCCGACACGCTCGGGCTCACGGCGGCAGAAATCGGCTGGTCGGGTTCGATCTACATCGCGGGCGCGGTGATCGGCGCACTGGTGTTCGGCCGGCTCACCGACCGGCTGGGGCGCAAGAAGCTCTTCCTGCTCACGCTGGTGGTCTACACGCTGGGCACGCTGGCCACGGCCTTCTCGCCCAACTTTGCCTTCTTTGCGCTGTGCCGCTTCGTCACCGGGCTGGGCATCGGCGGCGAGTACGCGGCCATCAATTCGGCCATCGACGAACTCATTCCGGCGCGCGTGCGCGGGCGCGTCAACCTCGCGATCAACGGCAGCTTCTGGATCGGTGCGGCGCTCGGTGCGGCGCTGAGCCTCGTGCTGCTCGATGCGCGCGTGATCGGCCCCGTGTGGGGCTGGCGCGCGGGCTTTGCGCTGGGCGCGGTGCTGGCGGTGGCGATCCTGCTGGTGCGTCGGCACGTGCCCGAGAGCCCGCGCTGGCTCATCGCGCACGGACGCGCGGATGAGGCCGAGCGCATCGTCGCGGACATTGAGCGCGAAGTCGAAATGCAGCACGGCCCGCTGCCCGCCGCGCGCGGCCACGTGATGTACACGGCCGCGCGCCCCAACAGCCCGCCGATGCGCGAGGTGGCGCGCGTGCTGCTGCGACGCTACCCGGCGCGCAGCGTGGTGGCGACGGCGCTGATGGTGTCGCAGGCCTTTTTCTACAACGCGATCTTTTTTACCTACGCGCTGGTGCTCACACGCTTCTACGGCGTGGCCGAGGGCCGCGTGGCGCTGTACATCTTTCCGTTTGCGCTGGGCAACGTGCTCGGGCCGCTGCTGCTGGGCCCGCTGTTCGACAGCGTGGGCCGCCGCAAGATGATCGCGCTGACCTATGTGCTGGCCGGCGTGGGGCTGGCGCTCACGGGCTGGGCCTTCATGCAGGGCTGGCTCGACGCGCGCAGCCAGGCGCTGTGCTGGTCGGCAGTTTTCTTTCTTGCGTCGGCCGCGGCCAGCTCGGCCTACCTGACGGTGAGCGAGGTGTTCCCGCTGGAGATGCGCGCCATGGCCATCGCGATCTTCTATGCCATCGGCATGGGCGCGGGCGGCTTCGCGGCGCCGGTGCTGTTCGGGATGCTGATCGAGACCGGCAGCCGCGGTGCGGTGATGGTGGGCTATCTGATCGGCGCCGTGCTGGTCATCGTCGCGGGACTGCTGGCGTTGCGCTACGCGGCCGATGCGGAACGCAAGCCGCTGGAGGAAGTGGCGCCGCCGCTGTCGTCGGAAGCCGGCGGCGAGCGGCCCTGAAGGCGGCTACAGCGCGCAGGTGCGGAAGCCGAAGAAGCCGTCGTCGGCATCGGGCAGCGCAAAGCCACGGCGACGCGGCGAGCGCAGGCGCGCACGGGTCGCGAACGAGGCGCCGCGCAGCACGCGCGCGCGGCCGAAGGCGGCCACCGGATCGAACTCGCCACCGGCGCTCCAGGGATCGGCCCGGAAGCCCGGCCAGGGTTGCAGCGTGCCTGCGGTCCACTCGTGCACATCGGCCCAGCGAAAGCCGCGCCGCGCGGCCGTGTGGGCGGCGATTTCCCATTCGACCTCGGTCGCGATGCGCCGGCCGGCCCAGCGCGCCCAGGCGTCGGCCTCCCACCAGCTCAGGTGCACGGCGCTGTGGTGCCCGGCCGCGCGCACGGTGACGCCGAAGCGCTGTTGCAGCACCGAGCCGCCGGTGCCGTTGCGCGACACGCCGATCTGCTCCACATGGCGTGGCCCACGCCGGCCTTCGGTCTGTGCGGCGAGCCAGCGCCAGCCGTCGCTGTGCCACAGCTCCTCGCGGTCGTAGCCGCCGTCGTCGACGAACTCGATGTACTGGTCCCAGGTGACGGGCTGGGCGTCGATCTCGAACTCGGGCACGTCGACGCGGTGCGCTGCGCCCTCTTGCGCAAACAGGAAGCCGCTCTGCTCGGGCAGGCCGAGCTCCCAGCGCGTGGCCGGCAGCAGCAGCGGCTCGCGCGTGACGGCGGTGGGCGGCTGCTCGATGTTCAGCGGCAGGCCCAGCGTCTGCGCCAGCACCACGAGCTGTTCGCCGCGCAGGTCTTCATGGAACAGCGCCAGCCGATAGAAGTACAGGCCGGCATCGGTCTCGGCGGCGTTCTCGAGCAGCTCGAGCGTGCTTTCGAGGGTTTCGAGCAGGTAGGCCTTGGTCTGGCCCAGGCCGGGCAGGTCGGGCGACCAGCAGCGATCGGCCGCGCCCTGGGCCGGGTTCCACCAGTCGTCGGCGTCGGGGTCGATGGCGGCCAGCCGCGTGGGGCGCACGGGGCAGTCGATGCCGAAGGCGCGCTGAGTGTTGCGCCCGATCCACCATTCGGCGAACCAGCCGATGTGGCCCGCCAGCCAGACCGGCGGCACCACGCCCGGCTGCGGCGGCACGCGCATGGCTTCGCCCAGCGCCTGCTCGAACAGGGACAGCAGGTGCAGCGTGTGGTTGCGGGCGTCGATGAGGGCCAGCGAGAGCAGGTCGCGGCCGGCGCGGCGCATGTCGGGCGAGTCGATCGACAGGGGCGGGCTCGCCGCACCGAAGGGCGTCCAAGGCGGCGGGCTCGAAGACATGGGCCATTATGGCGACCGCCCGACAGGCCCTCTGGCGACGCGGATTCCGGGTAAACCCGAGTTTGCGTCAAGGCAATACTAAGGTTCACCGAGATACCATTGCGGGCTTTGCGCGCAGCCCCCACCAGGGGCCGGCGCTTCACCTTGGGCTTCGCGGGAGACACCCCTTGTCTGTATTCCTCAAATTCGCGGCCGTCATGGACTGGGTCAGCGAAAAACTCGGCAAATTTGCCGGCTATGCCGTTCTGGCCGCGTCGCTCATCTCGGCCGCCAACGCCTTCGTCCGGTACGGCTTCGACTTCAGCAACAACGCCTTCCTCGAGATCCAGTGGTATCTGTTCGCCGCCACCGTGATGCTCGGTGCGCCGGTGGTGCTTCGCTTCAACGAGCACGTGCGCGTGGACATCATCTACGGCAAGCTCAAGGGCCACGGACCGGTGTATGTCGACCTGTTCGGCCTGACCTTCTTCCTGCTGCCGGTGATGGGCCTGCTGACCTACCTCACCTGGCCGTTCTTCTGGAACACCTGGGTGTCGGGCGAGATGTCGGGCAACATCGGCGGGCTGATCCGCTGGCCCGCCGCGCTGCTGATGCCCGTGGGTTTCTGCACGATGTTCCTGCAAGGTGTCGCCGAGATCATCAAGCGCATCGCCTACCTGCGCGGACTGATCGAGATGAACACGCACTACGAGAAGCCGGTGCAGTGATGGCGTTCGTCGCGCTTCGCCAGACCGCCCCGACACCGCCCGCACCGCAGGACAAGTAGACATCATGCACATGGAAAATTTCGCCCCGATCATGTTCGCGGGGCTCGTGGTGATCATGCTGATCGGGTTTCCGGTCGCGTTTTCGCTCTCGGCCCTCGGCCTGATCTGCGGCTTCTTCGCCATCGAGATGGGCTGGTTCCCGGCCGGCTTCATGGCCAACCTGCCGCTCAACGTGTTCGGCATCCTGTCGAACGAGACGCTGCTGGCCATTCCGTTCTTCACGCTCATGGGAGCGGTGTTAGAAAAATGCGGGCTCGCCGAGGACATGCTCGACTCGATGGGCCAGCTCTTCGGCCCGATCCGCGGCGGCCTGGGCTACTCGGTGATCATCGTGGGCTTCATCCTCGGCGCCATCACCGGCACGGTGGCCGGCCAGGTGATCGCGATGGCGATGATCTCGCTGCCGGTCATGATGCGCTACGGCTACAACATGCGCTACTCGACCGGCGTGCTCGCCGCCTCGGGAACCATCACGCAGCTGGTGCCGCCCTCGCTGGTGCTGATCGTCATGGCCGACCAGCTCGGCACCGACGTCGGCCAGATGTACAAGGGTGCCTGGGGCCCGTCGATCCTGCAGGTGGTGATCTTCGCGATCTACACCTTCCTGGTCTCGCGCATCCGTCCGCACTACGTGCCGGGCCTGCCCGCCACGGCGCGCACGCTGCACGGCTGGGCGCTGTGGGGCAAATGCCTGCGCGGCATCATCCCCTCGGCCATCCTGATCTTCGCGGTGCTCGGCTCGATGGGCGGCCTGCCCTTCATGGACAAGGCCATCGCCACGCCGACCGAGGCCGGCGCCATGGGCGCGGTGGGCGCGCTGGTGCTGGCGCTCATTCACCGGCGCCTGAACTGGGCGCTGATGAAGGACGCGATGGAAGGCACCATGCGCCTCACGGCGATGGTGGTGTTCATCCTGATCGGCTCGCGCGTGTTCTCGCTGGTGTTCCAGGGCGTGGACGGTGCCAAGTGGATCGAGCACATGCTCTCGGGCCTGCCGGGCGGCCAGATCGGCTTCCTGATCGCGGTCAACATCTTCGTGTTCTTCCTGGCGTTCTTCCTCGACTTCTTCGAGATCGCCTTCATCATCCTGCCGCTGCTGGGCCCCGTGGCCCACAAGCTGGGCATCGACATGGTGTGGTTCGGCGTGCTGCTGTGCGTGAACATGCAGACCTCGTTCATGCACCCGCCCTTCGGCTTCGCGCTGTTCTATTTACGGGGCATCGCCGACACCCTGTTCAAGAACGGGGCGCTGCCCAAGAAGGTGGAGTCGCGCGACATCTACCTGGGCGCCGTGCCCTGGGTCGTGATGCAACTGCTGCTGGTGGCCATCGTGATCTTCTTCCCGCAGACGGTGACCGTGTTCCTCGAGAAGGAAAAGGTCGTCGACATCGAGAAGGTCAACCTCGACATGCCGGTCGACCCGAACGCACCGCCCGCCACCGACAACGGCGTGAACATGGAAGACCCGTTCGGCAACCAGAAGACGCCCGAGGAAACGCCGGCGCCGGCGGCCCCGGCGGCGGGCGAAGCTTCCAAGCCGTGAGCGACGCCCGCCCCGGCGACGCCCCGAACGACCAACCCGCGACGACCGAAGGCGGCCCGCTCGAAAGCGCCGCCTTCCCGCCGCTGCTGCGCACGCTGGCAGTGGTGCTGGTGGTCGATCTCTTCGCCTTCGCGCTGTGGAGCCTGCCGTCGCTGCGCACCACGAGCTGGTCGGCCACCAGCCTGTTCGTCTTCGGCGTGGCGGGCCTGTGCGTGATCTGGGTCGGCTACTGGATCGTCTACAGCCGCACCCGCCTCGAAGGCGACGTGCTGACGCAGACCTGGCTGTGGAACAAGCGCGTGAGCGCGCAGGACGTGGCGCAGCTCAAGCTGGTGCACATCCGCATGCTCGAGCGCGTGATCGCACCGCGCCTGCTGGTGCGCCGGCGCTTCGGCGGCATCACCTGGTTCCATGCCTACGACCCGCAGGTGCTGATCGCGTTCGGCGAGCAGGTGGCAATGCGCACGCTGCCCTCCGCACCACCGCCCTCCCCCGAGC
>NZ_JBYSZY010000106.1:0-6571 GCF_058787635.1 Variovorax sp. FW305-3-2-15-B-LB1
CTCCTCCTCCGCCGCCTCCACCGCACCCCGCCAACAGGCCTGCCAGGGCGAGCGCCATCGCGCCGGTGGTGGCGGCCAGGGCCCGCGAGCGCCGCGACGCGTGTGCATTGCGAAAGGCCATCGGGTCCTCCTGGCGTCCGCGGTGGCGGACAGTGCTGATCGGTTTTTTTCGGGGCGGGGGCGGGACGCTCGCCCGCTACTGGATGAAGCCCATGCCGCGCGATTCGCGCACCTCGGGCTTGATGCGATGCTCGGCTTCGAGCTGTTCGAGAAACTCCGCCGCCGAGAACTCGGCCGCGAGGATGTCGGTCTGCCGCTTCACGGCCGCGAAGTCGCCCGGGCACAGCTGCGACAGCAGCGCCAGGCGCGCGCGCACCTCGCCGGAGAGCAGGGCCGCGTCGCCCGCGAGCGCCTCGGTGACGAACATGCGTTCGCGCTGCGCCGCGGTGAGCGGCATGAACTTGATCTTGAAGGTGAAGCGCCGCAACGCCGCCTGGTCGAGCCGGTCGAGCAGGTTGGTGGTGCACACGAACACGCCGCGAAAGCGCTCCATGCCCTGCAGCATCTCGTTGACCTCGGTGACCTCGTAGGTGCGCTGCGCGCCGCGCCGGTCCTGCAGGAACGAGTCGGCCTCGTCGAGCAGCAGCACGGCCTTCTCGGACTCGGCCTCCTTGAACATGGCGGCCATGTTCTGCTCGGTCTCGCCGACGTACTTGCTCATGAGGTCGCTCGCCTGCTTGACGATGAGCGGACGGCCCACGGCCTTGGCGATGTGCTCGGCCAGCGCGGTCTTGCCGGTGCCGGGCGCGCCGTAGAAGCACAGCGTGCCGTGGCCGCGCGCCTTCAGCGCCTCGACGATGCGCGGGATCTCGAAGCGGGTTTCGACGTGGAGCATGTCCAGGTCGTAGGTGGTGACGCTGCGGCGCTCGGCCGGGCTCTTGTCGAGCGTGCCCAGCGCGAGGTCGGCGTTGCGCAGCTGGCGCTCGATGAGGGCCTCGACCGAAGCCTCGTCGGTCTTCGCCAGGCCGGCGAAGCGCACGGCGGTGCGGATCTGCGCGGGCGTGAGGCCCTTGCGCTCGGCCAGCTTGGCGGTGAAGGCCTCGGACACGACCACGCCTTCGAGCGTCTTCTTGACGAGCTGCTCGCGCGCGCCGGGCGGCGGCGACTTGAGCTCCAGGTGGTAGGCGAAGCGGCGACGGAAGGCCGGGTCGATCTGCTCGATGCGGTTGGTGACCCACAGCGTGGGCACGGGGTTGGCCTCGAGGATCTGGTTGACCCAGGCCTTGCCGCTCACGCTGCCACTGGCGGGCGCGGGGATCTGCTCGGCGCGAGCCATGAACTGCGCGGCCTCGGTGCTGATGGGCGGGAACACGTCCTCGACCTCGTCGAACAGCAGCGCGGCCTGTGCGCTGCCCTTGAGGAACACCTGCGCGATCTGCAGCGAGCGGTAGCGGTCGCGACCGCTGAGCGAATTGCCGTCGCGGTCGGCGTACTCGACCTCGAAGAGCTCCAAGCCCGCGGCCTGCGCGACCACCTTGGCCAGCTCGGTCTTGCCGGTGCCGGGCGGGCCATAGAGCAGCACGTTGACGCCGGGCTCCTTGCGCGCGACGGCCGCGCGCAGCAGCGTGACGAGCATCTGCGCGTCTTCCTGCACGAAGGAAAAATCGTGCGGCGTGAGCGCGCTCTTGGCCGAGGGCCGCGTGAACACGGCCATCAGCTCGTTGTGGTCGCGGTACTCGCGCATCAGCACGGGCGGCAGCTTCTCGCTGACCTTCATGAGGTCGGCGAGGTCGGTGATGTTGTGCTCGGAGATGAGGTTCTCGACGAGGCCGATGCGCTCCAGCCTCGAGCCCGCGCGCAGCGCCTCGCCCACCTCGCTCGCGTTGACGCCCGCGATGTCGGCGATGGCAGCGTAGGCCTCGGGCGCGTTGTTGACCTTGAACTCGACCAGCAGCGAGCGCAGGTCGCGCTGGTAACGCGCGAGCGTGCCGTACAAGAGCAGCGCGCGCTCGGCCTTGTTGAGCTGCAAAAGGCCGGCGAGCGCGTCGATGTTCTTCTCGACCAGCGTCGACTGCTTGCGCAGCGCGTGCGTGAGCCAGTCGCGCGTGACGGCCAGCACCGAGAGCAGGTCTTTCGGCTGGTCTTTCGCGTACTCGTCGAGGTAGAAGAACAGCGTGCCTTCTTCATACGGGCCGCGCCACACGCCGTGGCGTTCGAGCAGCGTGCGGCCGTCGAAATCTTCGACGCCCTTCCACGCTTCGTTGCCCGCACAGCGGCGGCCCAGGAACTCGCGCAATCGCTGCAGCACCGCGGCGGGCCACACGAGGTGGCGCCCGGTGAGCGAGAGCAATCCGTTGATATCGCGCCGCACATTGAAGCGCGGCCCCTGCTTGGCGGCGAGCGTGAGCACGAAGTGCGAGCACATGAGCTCGAGCACCGGTGCTTCCTTGAGGCCGGGCGAAGGCAAGGCCTGCCCGCGCACCGCAGCAGCCACCACATCGACACCCGCACGCTTGACCATCAGGCAACCTCCTGCGAGGAAATACTTGGAGCGACCATAACGCAGACTTTTGGCTTCGGGAAGACGCCGAAAGAGTAAAAACCCTGATCCGCTGGATTCCAGCCACAATGCGCGCCATGGTCGGAATCGAAGCTATCCGTCGCGCCGCGGCGCGCCTGCAGGGCCAGGTGCTCAACACGCCCTGCGTGGAGTCGCGCACGCTCTCTGAAATCGTGGGCGCGCAGGTGTTCCTCAAGTTCGAGAACCTGCAGTTCACGTCCTCCTTCAAGGAGCGCGGAGCGTGCAACAAGCTGGTCGATTTGTCTGAAGGCGGCACGCGCGGCGTGATCGCCATGTCGGCCGGCAACCATGCGCAGGGTGTGGCTTATCACGCGCAGCGGCTGGGCCTGCGCGCACTCATCGTGATGCCGCGCTTCACGCCCGGCGTGAAGATCGAGCGCACGCGCGGCTTCGGCGCCGAGGTGGTGCTGCACGGCGACACGCTCGACGCGGCGCGCGCCCATGCGCTGGCACTGGCCGAGCGCGAAGGCCTGACCTTCGTGCACCCGTACGACGACGAAGCCATCATTGCCGGCCAGGGCACGATCGCGCTCGAGATGCTCGACGCGGTGCCCGACCTCGACACGCTCGTGGTGGCGGTCGGCGGCGGCGGGCTCATCGCCGGCATGGCCGTTGCGGCGCGCGAGATCAAGCCCGGCATCGAGATCGTCGGCGTGCAGACGCAGCGTTTTCCGGCGATGGTGAATGCCGTCAAGGGCACGCACCACGCGCAGGGCACGAGCACGATCGCCGAAGGTATCGCGGTCGGCACGCCGGGCGTGCTGACGCAGGAGATCATCGCCGCCAAGGTCGACGACCTGCTGCTGGTGGACGAAGGCGACATTGAGCAGGGCGTGCTGATGCTGCTCGAGATCGAAAAGACCCTGGTCGAGGGCGCGGGCGCGGCCGGCCTGGCGGCGCTGATCCGCCACCCGGAACGCTTTCGCGGCAAGCGCGTGGGCCTGGTGCTGTCGGGCGGCAACATCGATCCGCTGCTGCTCGCGGCCATCATCGAACGCGGCATGGTGCGCGCCGGACGGCTCGCCCGGGTGCGCGTCAGCGCGCGCGACGTGCCGGGCTCGCTGGCCCAGATCACGGCCACTGTGGCCGAAGCGGGCGCTAACGTCGACGAGGTGCACCATCAGCGCGCCTTCACCATGCTGGCGGCGCAGAATGTCGACGTCGAGCTGGTGCTGCAAACGCGCGGCCGGGCCCACCTGGCGAGCGTGTTGAGCGCCCTGAAAGACGCCGGTTTCGAAGCGGTGGAGCAGCACTGAGGGCTCCTCGCAACCCCCTAGACCCGCCGACGGCGCCTCGCCGGTAAAATGGCGGGAGTTTTGTCATTTGCGGTTGACTGCATTTGATGCGTTGTCATTTGCGTATTCGAGGTATTTCCCGATGTCCCATCCCACCCCCGCCGAGCACGGCCACGCTGCCGCCGCCGAACATGACGCCGTCGAATCGGTCGTTCACCTGATGCCGCTCGTGCTCCCGCTGGCTGGCGGCGTGCTGATGCTGCTGCTGGCGTCGATCGCCGTTTTTCTCGCCTGAACTGACAGGCTTTCGCGCTTTTGTCCGCGGGCTGTGCGGCCCGCGTTGACGCAATCTCCCGAAGCGAAACGTTTTCTCAAACGGACCTCCGTGCCTGGTCAGGCGCGGCGCCCCGTTCGGAAAGACGATTTTTCAACTTAGGAGATTTCCGATGAACGCACCCACGATGAAGGGCCTTCCCATTCAGGCGCCCTCATACGTCAAGAACGCCAAGCTGATCGCCTGGGTGGCCGAGATGGCCGCGCTGTGCAAACCCGACGCCATCCACTGGTGCGACGGCAGCAAGGAAGAATACGACCGCCTCTGCCAGCAACTGGTCGACGCCGGTACCTTCAAGAAGCTGAACCCCGCCAAGCGCCCGGGCTCGTTCCTCGCGATGTCCGATCCGAGCGACGTGGCACGCGTCGAAGACCGCACCTTCATCTGCTCCGCGCAGAAGGAAAACGCCGGCCCCACCAACAACTGGATGGCCCCGGCCGAGATGCGCGCGACGCTGCAGCCCTTGTTCGACGGCTGCATGAAGGGCCGCACCATGTACGTGGTGCCCTTCAGCATGGGCCCGCTGGGCTCGCCCATTGCACACATCGGCATCGAGCTGTCCGACAGCCCCTACGTGGCCGTCAACATGCGCATCATGACCCGCATGGGCAAGGCCGTGTACGAAGTGCTGGGCACCGATGGCGAGTTCGTGCCCTGCGTCCACACCGTGGGCGCACCGCTCGAGGCCGGCCAGAAGGACGTGACCTGGCCCTGCAACACCACCAAGTACATCGTTCACTACCCCGAGACGCGCGAGATCTGGAGCTACGGCTCGGGCTACGGCGGCAACGCGCTGCTGGGCAAGAAGTGCTTCGCGCTGCGCATCGCCTCGAACATGGGCCGCGACGAAGGCTGGCTGGCCGAGCACATGCTGATCCTCGGCGTGACCAGCCCTGAAGGCAAGAAGCACCACGTGGCCGCCGCCTTCCCGAGCGCCTGCGGCAAGACCAACTTCGCGATGCTGATCCCGCCGGCGGGCTTCGACGGCTGGAAGGTCACGACCATCGGTGACGACATCGCCTGGATCAAGCCGCAAGCCGACGGCACGCTGCGCGCCATCAACCCGGAAGCCGGCTACTTCGGCGTGGCCCCGGGCACCAACGACCTGACCAACCCGAACTGCATGGCCAGCCTGCACCGTGACGTGATCTTCACGAACGTGGCGCTGACCGACGACGGCGACGTCTGGTGGGAAGGCATGGGCGACGCGCCCGCGCATTGCATCGACTGGCAAGGCAAGGAGTGGACGCCGCAGATCGCCAAGGAAACCGGCGCCAAGGCCGCCCACCCGAACGCGCGCTTCACCGTCGCCGCCACCAACAACCCCGCGCTCGACGAAGCCTGGGACGATCCGAAGGGCGTGAAGATCGACGCCTTCATCTTCGGCGGCCGCCGTTCGACGACCGTGCCGCTGGTCACCGAAGCCCGCAACTGGGTCGAAGGCGTCTACATGGCCGCCACGATGGGCTCGGAAACCACCGCTGCGGCCGCCGGCCAACAAGGCGTGGTGCGCCGCGACCCGTTCGCCATGCTGCCGTTCATGGGCTACAACATGAGCGACTACTTCCAGCACTGGCTCGACCTGGGCAAGAAGCTGCAAGCCTCGGGCGCCCAGCTGCCGAAGATCTACACGACCAACTGGTTCCGCAAGGGCGCGGACGGCAAGTTCGTCTGGCCAGGCTACGGCGAGAACATGCGCGTGCTGAAGTGGATGATCGACCGCGTGGAAGGCAAGGCGACGGAAGGCGTCGAGCACATCACCGGGGTAAGCCCGCGCTATGAAGACCTGAACTGGACTGGGCTGGATTTCAGCGCCGAGCAGTTCGCGACGGTCACGAGCATCGACAAGGCGGCTTGGCAGGCCGAGCTGAAGCTGCACACAGAGTTGTTCCAGCAGCTGGCGCACCATCTGCCGAAGGAATTGCCGGAGACGAAGGCTGCGATTGAGCAGCGGTTGGCTGCCTGAGTAAGCGCTTCTCGCAGGCTCATGGGCCTGCGAAGTGCGGGCTTTGAAAGCCCAATAGAAAAGCCCGATGAGTTCATCTCGTCGGGCTTTTTTTGTTTGCGAGGGCGTCGTCCAAGCCTTGCATACGGCGCGCCGGCGGCTGTCTGGCTTGGAGCGCGACCCAGTGAAGCACGCACGCCATGCGATGAAGGTGCTGATGAAGTTCAAGCTTCTCGAACTGCACGCGGTGTCGCATGCGGAGTGGGATGCGTGGCTGGCCGGAACGCCCTATTTCGAGCTGATTCGAGCTCGATTCTTTGCCGGTGAGTCGCTGGAGGCTCTGACGGACGACTTGTTGGCAGAGCTGGTTGCGGTCGGCGCAGCACAATCCGATGCTTCGGGAGTTCACAACGCCTGATTAGCAGTTGTTTGCCGCAATAAAAAAAGCGCTGCTTCTTTCGAGTCAGCGCTTTTTA
>NZ_JBYSZY010000107.1:0-6235 GCF_058787635.1 Variovorax sp. FW305-3-2-15-B-LB1
GCCCCGGCCCCCGCACCGGCGGCCCCGCTGAACATCGCATTCGCCTATGTCGGTCCCGTGGGCGACGGCGGCTGGTCCTTCGCGCACGACAACGCCCGCAAGGCGCTCGAGAAGGAATTCGGCGACAAGATCAAGACCACCTTCGTCGAAAGCGTGCCCGAGTCGGCCGACGCCGAACGCGTGTTCCGCGACTTCGTGGGCCAGGGCAACAAGCTGATCTTCGGCACCACCTTCGGCTACATGGAACCCATGCTCAAGGTCGCCAACGACAGCAAGGACGTGAAGTTCGAGCATGCCACCGGCTACAAGACCGCCGAGAACATGCGCACCTACGACAGCCGCACCTACGAAGGCGCGTACATGGCCGGCGTGATCGCCGGCTCCATGACCAAGAGCAACACGCTGGGCGTGGTCGGCTCGGTGCCGATTCCTGAAGTGCTGCGCAACATCAACAGCTTCACGCTGGGCGCGCAGTCGGTCAACCCGAAGATCACGACCAAGGTCGTGTGGGTGAACGAGTGGTTCAGCCCGCCCAAGGAAACCGAAGCCGCCACCGCCCTCATCAACGGCGGCGCCGACGTGCTGTTCCAGAACACCGACTCGCCGGCCGTGCTCAAGACCGCCCAAGAGAAGGGCAAGCGCGCCTTCGGCTGGGACTCCGACATGACCGCCTACGGCCCGAAGGCCCACCTGGGCTCGGCCATCATCAACTGGGCGCCGTACTACATCAAGACCACGCAGGACGCGCTGGACGGCAAGTGGGCCACCGGCCAGACCTGGTGGGGCGTGAAGGAAGGCGCGATCGACATCGTCTCGATCGCCGAGGACGTGCCTGCCGAAGCCAAGGCCAAGGTCGAGGAAATCAAGAAGGGCCTGAAGGACGGCAGCTTCTCGATCTGGAAGGGCCCGATCGTCGGCCAGGATGGCAAGGAGCTGATCGCCAAGGACGCGGTCGCCGACGACAAGTTCCTGTCGGGCGTGAACTTCTACGTCAAGGGCGTGGAAGGCAAGGTGCCGGGCGGCGACAAGAAGTAATCATTGATCGATCGCTTCGGCGATTGCCACGAGAAGGGTCGTCTGCGGACGGCCCTTTTTTCATTCAGGAAAAGGATTCACACCATGAAGCTGCAAGGGGCCATGGCGGCAGGTGCGGCACTGCTGGCCGTGTCGTTGTCATTCGCCGCATCGCCGACGTTCTCGAAAGAAGAGCAGCGCTTGCGCAAGGCCGTGGACGACGCGGAAATGTGCTTTCACTTCGCCGGCGAATTCAACGGCGACGGCTCGGCGCACGACAAGGAAGTGGCGCGCCAGCAGCGCCAGCATTGCGGCAAGGAAGGCCAGCAGCTGGTGCTGCGGGCCTACCGCAAGAACCCGCAGGACACGCGCCTCTACCCGGCGGTGCTGCGGCTGGACGGGCTGATGCCGGGGCTCACGTTGCCCGCGGCCGAGAAGGCTCGGCTGTGTGCCGTGGCCAAGACGGAACTGGCCTGCCCCTGAGTCGGCTTACTGCGCAGCCGCCTGCAGCTGCGCCGCCATCTTCTGGTGGATCAGGTTCACCGCCTTCAACGGCCGCAGCATCACCTTGAACTCCGTGATCCGGCCTTCGGCGTTCCACTTCATCATGTCCACGCCGTTGATGGCGATGCCGTCCAGCTCGAGTTCGAACTCGAGCACGGCGTCGTTCGGACCCTGGAGCTCGCGCACGTAGCGGAAGCTCTCGTTGAAGAAGACCTGGAAGGCCGCGGCCAGGTACTGCTTCGTGATGGCCTTGCCGACCTGCGGCCGGTGCACCACGGGCGAGAGGAAGACGGCGTCGTCGGCCAGCAGGGCATCGAGGCCCGCCACGTCGCGTGTCTTGACGAGCCGGTGCCAGGTGGAAAGGGTGTCGATCGCCATGGGTCTCCTCGCGCGGTGGATGGATGGGGAAACCCAGTCTAGCGAAGCGCCCGCAGGCCCGTCGTCGCGGGCGCGACGGGGCCGGCAGGCGGCCGGGCTACGCGCCTTGCCAGCGCTTGAGCACCAGCGTGGCGTTGGTGCCGCCGAAGCCGAAGCTGTTGCTCATCACGGTGTCGACCGTGGCGTTCTCGCGCGTCGCGGTGAGGATGGGCATGTCGGCCACTTCGGGGTCGAGCGCCTCGATGTTGGCCGAGCCGGCCATGAAGTGGCCTTCCATCATCAGCAGGCAGTAGATCGCCTCGTGCACGCCGGCGGCGCCCAGCGAGTGGCCCGACAGGCTCTTGGTGGAGCTGATGGCCGGCGCCTTGTCGCCGAAGACTTCGCGCACGCCCTTCATTTCCATGACATCGCCGACGGGCGTCGAGGTGCCGTGGGTGTTCAGGTAGTCGATGGGCGTGTCGACGGTCGACAGGGCCATCTGCATGCAGCGCACGGCGCCTTCGCCGCTGGGCGCGACCATGTCGTAGCCGTCGGAGGTGGCGCCGTAGCCGACGATTTCGGCGTAGATTTTTGCGCCGCGTGCCAGTGCGTGGTCGAGCGACTCGACCACGACCATGCCGCCACCGCCCGCGATGACGAAGCCGTCGCGCTCGGCGTCGTAGGCACGCGAGGCCTTCTCGGGGCTGTCGTTGTACTTGGTGGACAGCGCGCCCATGGCGTCGAACAGGAACGACTGGGTCCAGTGTTCTTCCTCGCCGCCGCCGGCGAACACGATGTCCTGCTTGCCCATCTGGATCTGCTCCATGGCGTTGCCGATGCAGTGCGCGCTGGTGGCGCAGGCCGAGGCGATGGAGTAGTTCAGGCCCTTGATCTTGAAGGGCGTGGCCAGGCAGGCCGACACGGTGCTGCTCATGGTGCGCGTCACGCGGTAGGGGCCGACGCGCTTGACGCCTTTTTCGCGCAGCAGGTCGAGCGCTTCCATCTGGTTCAGCGTGGAGGCGCCGCCCGAGCCGGCGATGAGGCCGGTGCGCGGGTTCGACACCTGCTCCTCGGTCAGGCCGGCATCGGCAATGGCGTCCTTCATGGCCAGGTAGGCATAGGCCGCCGCATGGCCGACGAAGCGATAGAGCTTGCGGTCGATGAGGTCTTCGAGGGGAAGGTCGATGGAGCCGGCCACCTGGCTGCGCAGGCCCATTTCGGCGTAGGCCGGCTGGAACCGGATGCCGGGGCGGCTGGCGCGCAGGTTGGCGGAGACGGTCTCCTTGTCGTTGCCCAGGCACGAAACGATGCCCAGACCGGTGATGACGACGCGTCGCATGGCGAAACCCTCAGAAGTTGTCGGTGGAAGTGAACACGCCGACCCGCAGGCCCTCGGCGGTGTAGATCTGGCGGCCGTCGACGCTCACCGAGCCGTCGGCGATGGCCAGGTTCAGCTTGCCCTTGAGCACGCGCTTGATCTGGATGCTGTAGGTGACGAGCTTGGCGGTCGGCAGGACCTGGCCCGTGAACTTCACTTCGCCCGAGCCCAGGGCCCGGCCGCGGCCCGGCAGGCCCTGCCAGCCGAGGAAAAAGCCCACCAGCTGCCACATGGCGTCCAGGCCCAGGCAGCCCGGCATGACCGGGTCGCCTTCGAAGTGGCAGGCGAAAAACCACAGGTCGGGCGTGATGTCGAGTTCGGCCGTGAGTTCGCCCTTGCCGTAGGTACCGCCCTCGGCGCTGATGTGGGTGATGCGGTCCACCATCAGCATGTTCGGGGCGGGCAGCTGTGCGTTGCCGGGGCCGAACAGTTCGCCGCGGCTGCAGCGCAGCAGGTCTTCGCGGGTGAAGGCGTTTTGTAGGGTCATGCGAGTCGATCAAGGACGGCGCCAGGGGCACGAATGCACGCTGCGCGCGGATTGGAGGGAACACACCCGATGCCGGGCCTGCCGGGGTCCAAGCCTAGCGCATCCGCCATGGCCCGATTTGACCCAGATCAGTTTGGGGGAAATGGGGCTGGCAGCGTATACGTTTTCGGGGATGCCGCGCAGGGTGTCTGCCCTTATGCTGTGCGCGATCACAACGTCGATTTCCCACGCCCCATGACCGATTCCAGCCGCCCCCTCTTCGACCCCAGCTTCGCGCAGCGCATTCCCGCCGAACGCCTGCCCGAGCTGCTGCGCGCCATGCCCAAGGCCGAGTTGCACATGCACATCGAAGGCTCGCTCGAGCCCGAGCTGATCTTCGCGCTCGCGCAGCGAAACGGTGTCTCGATTCCGTATGCCAGCGTGGAAGAGCTGCGCAAGGCCTACGCCTTCACCAACCTGCAGAGCTTTCTCGACATCTACTACGCCGGCGCCAGCGTGCTGCTGAAAGAGCAGGACTTCTACGACATGGCCTGGGCCTACCTGGAGCGCGCCGCGGCCGACCACGTGGTGCACACCGAGATGTTCTTCGACCCGCAGACGCACACGGCGCGCGGCGTGGCCATGGAAACGGTGGTCAACGGCCTGCACCGCGCCTGCGTCGATGCGCTGCCGAAGCTGGGCGTGAGCGCCTCGCTCATCCTGTGCTTCCTGCGCCACCTGAGCGAGGAAGAGGCCTTCGAGACGCTGGAGCAGGCGCTGCCGTACCGCGACAAGTTCATCGGCGTGGGGCTCGACTCGAGCGAGGTCGGCCACCCGCCCGAGAAGTTCGCGCGCGTGTTCGCGCGCTGCCGCGAGCTGGGCTTCCACCTCGTCGCGCACGCGGGCGAAGAGGGCCCGCCGGCCTACGTGTGGAGCGCGCTCGACGTGCTGAAGGTCGAGCGCGTCGACCACGGCGTGCAAAGCGCCAAAGACCCGGCGCTGATGAAGCGGCTGGCGCAGGACCGCATTCCGCTCACCGTGTGCCCGCTGTCGAACCTCAAGCTGTGCGTGTTCCCCGACCTGTCGCAGCACAACCTGGGTGCGCTGCTCGACGCGGGGCTGGTCGCCACCGTCAACTCGGACGACCCGGCCTACTTCGGCGGCTACATGAACCAGACCTTCACGCAGACCTTCGCCGCCACCGGCCTGGGCGTGCAGCAGGCCTGGCAGCTCGCGGCGAACAGCTTCGAGGGCAGCTTCATCGACGCGGCCGCCAAGCGCGCCTACGTCGACCGGCTCAACGCCGTCTTCGCGACCTTCTGAGCCAGCTCGGCCGTGCAGGCGCCGGGACCGGCGTTGCGGCGCGGCACGAGCAGCGGCATCGCCACCAGCGCACAGGCGCTGGCCGCCAGCCACACGACCGGCCAGCCCTGCAGCGCCAGCAGGTGCGGAATCGAGAAGGGCGTGACGAAGCACACGAGGAACACGCTGGTGTTCGCCATGCCCAGCGCGGTGCCGGCGCGCGCCGCGCCGGCCAGCGTGGCCAGCTCGGTGTACGCCACGCCGTGCCAGGCCGACACGCACACGCCGCTCACGGCCAGCAGCGCGATCAGCGCCAGGCGCAGCGGTGTGGAGGGCGCCTCGGTGCCCGCCGCCATCACCAGCGCGGCCAGGCCCGCGAACAGCAGCACGCTGAGCGCGCTGCAGGCCCGCAGGTAGGCCGGGCGGTTGCGGCGGCGGTCGGTCCAGCGGCCGCTCCACACGCGCATCGCCATCGCGCCGACCTGCACGAAGACCATGGCGGCGGTGATCGTGCCCAGGCCCACGTGGCCGAAGTCGTGCAGGAACACCGTGCCGAAGGACAGCACCGCGAACTGCGGCGCACACAGGATGCCGATGCCGGCCACGATGCGCCACACGCGCACGTCGCGCAGCGGGCCGGTCTTCGGCGCCGGCGTTTCCACGTTCGTGTGGCGGGGCGCCACGGGCGGCTCGTGCACCCAGGCCCAGCTCATCGCCGCGCTCAGCGCGCACAGCAGCGCGAGCAGGCCGTACAGCGCGGCAAAGCCGAAGTGCAGCGCCACGAAGGGCAGCACCAGCGCGCCGATGCCGCCGCCCATCGGCACGGCGGTCTGGCGGATGCTCATGGCCAGGCCGCGCTCGCCGGCGTCGAACCAGGTCATCACCGCGCGCCCGCTGGCGCCGTTCACGCTGCCGCCGAGCAGGCCGACCAGCAGCAGCCCCGCGCCCAGCACGCCGAGGCCTGGCACATGGCCGGCGCCCGGCGCGGCCCACAGCGCCATTGCGACCAGGGCGATCGCCGTGCTGCCCAGGCCGGCCAGCAGCACGGGGCGGTCGCCCCAGCGGTCGGTCAGCAGGCCCCAGGGCAGCTCGCTCACGGCGATGCCCAGGCCCATGAGGCCGAGCACCAGGCCGAGCGCGGCGTTGTCCAGCTGGTAGCCGGTGCGCATGAGCACGGCGGTCATGGGAATGCCGCTGAAGGCGACCGAGAAGGC
>NZ_JBYSZY010000108.1:2500-5975 GCF_058787635.1 Variovorax sp. FW305-3-2-15-B-LB1
GTCGAATCAGCGTTGCTGATGGAAACTGCACATTCGTAAAGGTTTAGTGCAGACCGTGCCATCAGCAACATAGAATTTTTGATTGCGTCAAAAGAAACTTCAATTTCGAGTCAAATCGATATTGGAAGTACGGCATAACGCGTCAGGTGAAAGACCTGACATATTCCTTGAGATGATTTTGTAGTTTCGCAAGAAACGTCAAAGTTATAGGGTCAAGTGAATAAGAGCACGTGGTGGATGCCTTGGCAATGATAGGCGACGAAGGACGTGATAGCCTGCGATAAGCTTCGGGGAGCTGGCAAATTAGCTTTGATCCGGAGATTTCCGAATGGGGAAACCCACCTGCAAAGGTATCGCATGATGAATACATAGTCATGCGAGGCGAACCGGGTGAACTGAAACATCTCAGTAGCTCGAGGAAAAGACATCAACCGAGATTCCGAAAGTAGTGGCGAGCGAAATCGGAGAAGCCTGTTAGTGATAGCACAAGACATAACGGAACAGCTTGGAAAGGCTGGCCATAGCGGGTGATAGCCCCGTACGTGAAATGACCTGTGTGGTACTGAGCTAACGACAAGTAGGGCGGGACACGAGAAATCCTGTCTGAATATGGGGGGACCATCCTCCAAGGCTAAATACTCATCATTGACCGATAGTGAACTAGTACCGTGAGGGAAAGGCGAAAAGAACCCCGGGAGGGGAGTGAAATAGATCCTGAAACCGCGTGCTTACAAAAAGTAGGAGCCCGCAAGGGTGACTGCGTACCTTTTGTATAATGGGTCAGCGACTTACATTCAGTGGCAAGGTTAACCGAATAGGGAAGCCGTAGAGAAATCGAGTCCGAATAGGGCGATCAGTCGCTGGGTGTAGACCCGAAACCAAGTGATCTATCCATGGCCAGGATGAAGGTGCCGTAACAGGTACTGGAGGTCCGAACCGACTAGTGTTGCAAAACTAGCGGATGAGCTGTGGATAGGGGTGAAAGGCTAAACAAACTTGGAAATAGCTGGTTCTCTCCGAAAACTATTTAGGTAGTGCCTCAAGTATTACCATCGGGGGTAGAGCACTGTTTTGGCTAGGGGGTCATGGCGACTTACCAAACCAAGGCAAACTCCGAATACCGATGAGTACAGCTTGGGAGACAGAGCACCGGGTGCTAACGTCCGGACTCAAGAGGGAAACAACCCAGACCGCCAGCTAAGGTCCCTAAAATTGGCTAAGTGGGAAACGAAGTGGGAAGGCTAAAACAGTCAGGATGTTGGCTTAGAAGCAGCCATCATTTAAAGAAAGCGTAATAGCTCACTGATCGAGTCGTCCTGCGCGGAAGATGTAACGGGGCTAAGCCAGTTACCGAAGCTGCGGATTTGCAATTTATTGCAAGTGGTAGGAGAGCGTTCTGTAAGCCTGTGAAGGTGCGTTGTAAAGCGTGCTGGAGGTATCAGAAGTGCGAATGCTGACATGAGTAGCGTTAAAGGGGGTGAAAAGCCCCCTCGCCGTAAGCGCAAGGTTTTCTACGCAACGTTCATCGGCGTAGAGTGAGTCGGCCCCTAAGGCGAGGCAGAGATGCGTAGCTGATGGGAAACAGGTCAATATTCCTGTACCGATTGTTAGTGCGATGTGGGGACGGATCTTAATAGGTCATCCAGTTATTGGATTATTCTGGTTTAGTTGGATGTAGGCGTGCATTAGGCAAATCCGGTGCACATATACCGAGGCCAACGATCGAGCGGACTTGTCCGTGAAGTGACTGAACGAGGTTCCAGGAAAAGCCACTAAGCTTCAGCTAACAACGACCGTACCGCAAACCGACACTGGTGCGCGAGATGAGTATTCTAAGGCGCTTGAGAGAACTCAGGAGAAGGAACTCGGCAAATTGACACCGTAACTTCGGAAGAAGGTGTGCCCTATTAGTGTGTAGTGAACAACGAAGCATGAATGGGTTGCAAAAAATCGGTGGCTGCGACTGTTTATTAAAAACACAGCACTCTGCAAACACGAAAGTGGACGTATAGGGTGTGACGCCTGCCCGGTGCTGGAAGATTAAATGATGGGGTGCAAGCTCTTGATTGAAGTCCCAGTAAACGGCGGCCGTAACTATAACGGTCCTAAGGTAGCGAAATTCCTTGTCGGGTAAGTTCCGACCTGCACGAATGGCGTAACGATGGCCACACTGTCTCCTCCTGAGACTCAGCGAAGTTGAAATGTTTGTGATGATGCAATCTCCCCGCGGAAAGACGGAAAGACCCCATGAACCTTTACTGTAGCTTTGTATTGGACTTTGAACAGATCTGTGTAGGATAGGTGGGAGGCTTTGAAGCAGGGTCGCTAGATCTTGTGGAGCCAACGTTGAAATACCACCCTGGTGTGTTTGAGGTTCTAACCTAGGTCCATTATCTGGATCGGGGACAGTGCATGGTAGGCAGTTTGACTGGGGCGGTCTCCTCCCAAAGCGTAACGGAGGAGTTCGAAGGTACGCTAGTTACGGTCGGACATCGTGACGATAGTGCAATGGCATAAGCGTGCTTAACTGCGAGACTGACAAGTCGAGCAGATGCGAAAGCAGGACATAGTGATCCGGTGGTTCTGTATGGAAGGGCCATCGCTCAACGGATAAAAGGTACTCTGGGGATAACAGGCTGATACCGCCCAAGAGTTCATATCGACGGCGGTGTTTGGCACCTCGATGTCGGCTCATCTCATCCTGGGGCTGTAGCCGGTCCCAAGGGTATGGCTGTTCGCCATTTAAAGAGGTACGTGAGCTGGGTTTAAAACGTCGTGAGACAGTTTGGTCCCTATCTTCCGTGGGCGCTGCAGATTTGAGGAAGCCTGCTCCTAGTACGAGAGGACCGGAGTGGACACACCTCTGGTGTATCGGTTGTCACGCCAGTGGCATTGCCGAGTAGCTAAGTGTGGAAGAGATAACCGCTGAAAGCATCTAAGCGGGAAACTCGTTTCAAGATGAGATCTGCCGGGGCCTTGAGCCCCCTAAAGAGTCGTTCAAGACCAGGACGTTGATAGGTCAGGTGTGGAAGCGCAGTAATGCGTTAAGCTAACTGATACTAATTGCTCGTGCGGCTTGACCCTATAACTTTGATCAATCTGATCAGGGTGTTATGCCAAGTTGACGCATTCAAAATAATTCGCCAAAAGCTGATTCCAAACTCTATGAATTCGTTTGATTGATCGTGTGATCAATCGGACAACCCTTTATGCCTGATGACCATAGCGAGTTGGTACCACTCCTTCCCATCCCGAACAGGACAGTGAAACGACTCAGCGCCGATGATAGTGCGGGTTCCCGTGTGAAAGTAGGTCATCGTCAGGCTCTTACAGCCCAGAAAACCCCAGTCAGCAATGACTGGGGTTTTTTGCTTTGCGCAATGCAAAGATCAACTGCATAAAAAGCGCTGACTCGAAAGAAGCAGCGCTTTTTTTATTGCGGCAAACAACTGCTAATCAGGCGTTGTGAACTCCC
>NZ_JBYSZY010000109.1:0-5610 GCF_058787635.1 Variovorax sp. FW305-3-2-15-B-LB1
GGTGGTGGTCGTTCGGGTGGCGGCGGCGGTGGTGGCGATGGCGGTTTCCGCAGCCCCTACGGCGCAGGTCCCCGTGGCGGCGGCGGTGGTCGCAGCGGCGGTGGCGGCTACGGCGGCGGCGGCAACGGTGGGTACTGAACCCCGTTCACTCCTTCGCATGCCTCACGGCACACAAACACAAAAGGCTCCCTCGGGAGCCTTTTTCTTTGCCTGCGTGCTGTGCCCGCTGTGCAATCGGCAATGAAGCTCAGGCTTCGCCGCTGCGCTTCTTGCGCGCCCGGCCCTGCACCGCGCGGTCGAGCACGGCATTGGGCAGCAGGCGCATGACCTTGGCGACCACGCCCATCTGCCACGGAATCACGCGGTAGCTCGTGCCAGCCTCGATGGCGCGCAGCGCCTGAGCTGCGAAATCCTCGGGCTGCATGAGAAAGGGCATGCCGTAGCGGTTGCCCTGCGTCAGCGGCGTGTCGATGTAGCCCGGGCAGAGCGTGACGACCTTCACCCCGCTGTTGTGCAGTTCCCCGCGCAGGCTTTCGCAGTACGCGACCACGCCGGCCTTGCTCGCGCAGTAGGCGCCGTGCCCCGGCAGCCCGCGGATGGCGGCGACGCTGCCGATGCCCACGAGCCGCCCGCTGCCGCGCTGCACCATGGCCTGCACGAAGGGATGGAAGGTGGCGGCCAGCCCCACGTTGTTGACGGCGAAGGTGCGCGCCAGCACGTCGAGGTCCGAACGCTCGGCCGTGTCGATGCCGATGCTGATGCCTGCGTTGGCGATCACCACGTCGGGCACGCCCTGGCGCGCGATGCAGTCGGTGCCGGCGGCCACGATGCTGTCGGTGTCCGCCACGTCGGCGCCGTAGACCTGGTAGCGGCCCGCGTCCAGCTGGCGGCCCGTCGCCCAGGTTTCGATCTCGCCCGTGCGCCGCGCGACCAGCGCCAGCCGATAGCCCGCGTCATAGAAGCACGCGGCCAGCGCCTGGCCGATGCCGCTGGAGGCGCCAGTGATGAAGACGAGCGGTGCGGCGGTGGTCATGCGTGGATCGTCTCCCGGGAACTTGTTCTTGTGTGGCAGCCGCTCAGCGCGGCTTGCCTGCGGCGGCCGACGGCACCAGCACGCCGCGCACGCGGCCCGTGAGGTTGGCCACGCCGCTCAGGTTGTCGTAGTCGAGCGTATCGCCCGTGAACTGGTCGCTGCCACGGATGAGCGTGACCGGCTTGTTCGACTGCACCTTCTCGGTGTCGAGGAACGCATGCAGGAACTCGCCGCGAAACTCCAGCCGCGGCGTGGCCTTGCCGCTCGCGCTCACCGCCGGTTCGCGGATCACGATCGCGTTGCCGAACAGCTGGATCTCGCTGCCGTCGGAATTCGACAGGCCGCGGTTCGCCGACGAGCGCGTGACCAGCCCCTCGGGCGACACCGAGCGCATGCGCACCTGGTCGACCTCGATGGTGTCGGTGTCCGGGTAGTGCCGTCCCTCGGTGCCGTGCAGCTCGCTGCGCAGGTCGCCGTTGGGCAGGAAGTTCTTGATGACGAAGTCCCGCATGAAGTAGTCGGGCTCGTGCGTGGGCGCCGCCTTGACGGTGGGCTCCAGCAGCTTGGGCGCATTGCGCACCAGCCAGTAGGTGCCCAGCGCCACGCCCGCCATCAGGATGATCGGCAGGTAGATGGTGGTGCGGTCGAGCACATCGCGCGTGAGGTGCCAGGCGCGTCGCAGCTGCGGGCTCATGGTCGGGGGCCCAGGGCAGCGTCGAGCAGCGGGCGGTACTGGCCGCAGGCCGTCAACAGCAGGTCGCAGAATTCGCGTGCCGCGCCTTCGCCGCCACGCGCGGTGGTAACGTAGCGCGCCACCGCGCGTACCTCGGTGTGCGCGTTGGCCGGCGCCGCCGCGAAGCCGACGCGGGTCAGCACGGGCAGGTCGGGCCAGTCGTCGCCGATGGCGGCGGCCTGCGCCCAGGTGAAGCCGAGCTGCTTCAGCATGGCCTCGGCGGCGGGCAGCTTGTCTTCGGTGCCGTAGCGCACGTGCTCGATGCCCAGCGCCTCGAGCCGCACGCGCAGCGGCTTGGAGTCGCGCCCGGTGATCACGGCCGGCGTGATGCCGGCCTTGCGCAGCAGCTTGAGGCCGTAGCCGTCGAGGATGCTGAAGCGCTTGAGCGTCTCGCCGTGCTCGGTGAAGTACACGCCGCCGTCGGTCAGCACGCCGTCGATGTCGAAGAAGACGATGCGCACGTCTTGCGCGGCCAGCAGGGTCTCGGCCTGGAAATCAAGCGGCATCAGATGACCTTCGCGCGCATCAGGTCGTTGGTGTTCACCGCGCCGACGATCACCCCCGCGCCGTCGATCACGAACAGGCGGGTGATGCCGCATTGCTCCATGAGTTCGGCCGCCTCCACCGCCAGCGCGTCGACGCGGATGGTGCGCGGGTCGCGGTGCATGATGTCGGCCGCCTTGGGCGTGCGCAGGTCGGCGCCGGCCTCGATCAGGCGGCGCAGGTCGCCGTCGGTGAAGATGCCCAGCGCCCGGCCGTCGGGCTCGACCACCGCGGCGGCGCCGAAGCCCTTGATGCTCATCGCGCGCATCAGCTCGCTGACGGTGGCCGTCGGCGGCACGCACGGCACCTCGTCGTCCGAGCGCATGACATCGCTCACGTGGGTGAGCAGCTTTCGGCCCAACGCGCCGCCGGGGTGCGAGCGGGCGAAATCTTCGGAGCCGAAACCGCGCGCGTCGAGCAGCGCCACGGCCAGCGCGTCGCCCATGGCGATCTGCGCGGTGGTGCTCGCGGTGGGCGCGAGGTTCAGCGGGCAGGCTTCCTTGGCGACGCCAGCGTCGATCACGATGTCGGCATGGCGCGCCAGGGTGGAATCGGGGCGGCCGGTCATGGCGATCAGGGGCACGCCCTGGCGCTTGACCACCGGCAGCAGCACGGTGAGTTCGTCGACCTCGCCGCTGTTGGAGATGGCCAGCACGAGGTCGACCGCCTTGATCATGCCGAGGTCGCCGTGGCTGGCCTCGGCCGGGTGCACGAACATCGCGGGCGTGCCGGTGGAGGCGAGGGTGGCGGCGATCTTGCGGCCGACGTGGCCGCTCTTGCCCATGCCCATCACGACCACACGGCCGCGCACTTCGAGGATCTTGCGCACGGCCTCGACGAAACTCGGGCCGACGCGGGCCTTCAGGCCGAGGACGGCTTCGGCTTCGATGTCGAATGTGACGCGTGCCCGGGCCAGGATGGCGTCGGGGTCGACCACGTGGGTCGGGGCGGGGCGGGAGCTCATCGCCGGATTTTACGAGGCGGGCGCGGTCGGCGATCACATGGCCCGGGGAAGCCCGGGGCACGGACATTGCTCTAGCATCGGCGCCTATGTCTTCGTTCGATCTCACGCTGTTGTATCTGTTGGCCGCGGTGATCGGCGTGGTGGCCTGCCGGTCGCTCAAGCTGCCGCCGATGCTGGGCTACCTGACGGCCGGCGTGCTCATCGGCCCGCATGCGCTGGCGCTGGCGCAGAACTCCGAAGGCATCCGCCACCTGGGCGAATTCGGCGTGGTGTTCCTGATGTTCGTGATCGGGCTCGAGTTCAGCCTGCCCAAGCTGCGCGCCATGCGCAAGCACGTGTTCGGGCTGGGTCTGCTGCAGGTGCTGCTGACCATGGCGCTGGCCACCGCCGGCGCGCTGATCATCGCCACGCAGCTGCCGCCGGCCTGGCAGCTGGGGTGGCAGACCACGCTGGCGCTGTCGAGCGCGCTCACCATGAGCAGCACCGCCATCGTGGTCAAGCTGATGGCCGAGCGGCTCGAGCTGGAGAGCGAGCACGGCAAGCGCGTGATGGGCGTGCTGCTGTTCCAGGATCTGGCCGTGGTGCCGCTGCTGGTGCTGATTCCCGCGTTGGGCGCGCCGCCCGAGGCGCTGGCCAAGGCGCTGGGCTTCGCGCTGGTGAAGGCCACCTTCCTCATCGGCGTGCTGCTGTACGGCGGGCCACGCATCATGCGCTGGTGGCTCACGCTCGTGGCGCGGCGGCGCAGCGAGGAGCTGTTCATCCTGAACGTGCTGCTGATCACGCTGGGCCTGGCCTGGCTCACCGAGCTGGCCGGCCTGAGCCTGGCGCTGGGTGCCTTCATCGCCGGCATGCTGGTGTCGGAAACCGAATACAAGCACCAGGTCGAGACCGACATCCGCCCCTTCCACGACGTGCTGCTGGGGCTGTTCTTCATCACCGTCGGCATGTCGCTCGACTGGCACATCGTGGTCGAGCGCTGGCTGCTGGTGGCGGTGCTGCTGCTGGTGCCGCTGCTGTTCAAGCTGGGGCTGGTGACGGTGCTGGCGCGGGTGCTGGGCGCCACCTCGGGCGTGTCGCTGCGCACCGGCCTGTACCTGGCGCAGGCCGGCGAGTTCGGCTTCGTGCTGCTGGCGCTCGCGCAGGACCGCAACCTGCTGCCGCCGTGGCTGGCCAATCCGGTGCTGGCGTCGATGGTGCTGTCGATGCTGGCCACGCCCTTCATCATCATGTACAGCAACGCCATCGTGCGAAAGCTGGTGGCCAGCGACTGGCTGCAGCAGTCGCTGCAGATGACGACCATCGCGCGCAAGACCATCAACACCGCGCAGCACGTGATCATCTGCGGCTACGGGCGCTGCGGCCAGAACCTGGCGCGCATCCTGGAGCGCGAAGGCATTCCCTACATGGCGCTCGACCTGGACCCCGACCGCGTGCGCCAGGCCGCCGCGGCCGGCGATTCGGTGGTGTTCGGCGACGCGGCGCGGCTGCAGGCGCTGATGGCCGCGGGCCTGGCGCGTGCCAGCGCGGTGGTCGTCACCTACCTCGACGTGGGGGGCGCGATGAAGGTGCTGGCCAACACCCGCGCCCACGCGGCGCACGTGCCGGTGATCGTGCGCACCCAGGACGACCACGACCTCGAGAAGCTGCAGGCCGCCGGCGCCACCGAGGTGGTGCCCGAGGCCATCGAGGGGTCGCTGATGCTCGCCAGCCATGCGTTGGCGCTGGTCGGCGTGCCGATGCGGCGCGTGATCCGCGTGGTACAGGACCAGCGCGACGCGCGCTACAACCTGCTGCGCGGCTACTTCCACGGCGCCGACGACGACAACGCCGACGAGATCGATCACGAGCGCCTGAACAGCTTCACGCTCACGCCGGGCGCACGCGCCATCGGCCAGACGCTGGGACGGATGGCGCTGCCGACGCTGGGCGTGCGCGTGGCCAACCTGCGCCGGCAGGACGGTCAGGCGCGTGTGCCGGACGACGACACGCTGCTGTCGGACGGCGACACCCTGGTGCTGTCGGGCAAGCCCGCCGCGCTGGCGATTGCCATCGAGCGGCTGCAAAAGGGCTGAGCCCGCCGTCGCAGGCTCAGTTCAAGAGCGACGGGTTGCGCTTTTCCTCTTCGATGCGCTGCTGACGGCGCACCGCCTCGCACTGTGCGTGCGACCTGTACTCGGGCTTCACGCACTGGGCCGCCATGCATTGCGCCTTGGCGATGAAGTTGCGGTCGCCGCATTGGGCCTGCGGGTCGGCCGGCGGGGCCGGTGGCGCTGGCGCGGGTGCCGGGGCAGCCGCCACAGGTGCTGCGGCGGGCCGGGCCAGTCTCGAATACACAAC
>NZ_JBYSZY010000110.1:0-5221 GCF_058787635.1 Variovorax sp. FW305-3-2-15-B-LB1
CGGATCAGGGCTCGCAGCTGTTTGAGCGAAGCGAGTTCTGCGAGACCCCGCGAAACGCGAGCACCGCAGGTTGCCCGTAGCGAAGCGAAGGGTCGCAGACAGTGGGGTCGCCTTTCTTTGCTTACTTTCTTTGGCGAAGCAAAGAAAGTAAGTCGCCCGCCGGGGCGAGTCCCGGCCTCGGAAAGCAAACACCGCCGGGGAGTCAAAGCATGCTGAGCCCAGGCCATCCCCTTCCCTTAGGCGCAACGCCATCACAACAAGGCGTCAACTTCGCTATCACAGCGCCAACAGCAACCAAAGTAGAACTCTGCCTCTTCGACAGCACAGGCAAGAGCGAACAACAGCGCCTACCGCTCCCAGAGTGCACAGACGGCATCTGGCACGGCCTGCTTCCCAACGCAAGAACAGGCCTGATCTACGGCTACCGAGTCCACGGCCCCTGGGCCCCCAAAGAGGGCAAGCGCTTCAACCCAGCCAAGCTCCTCCTCGACCCTTACGCCCGAGAAATCCTCGGCCACTACAACGGCAGTGACCTCTTCCTGGGCCACGCCCCCACAGACCCGACCCAACGCGACCACAGGGACAACGCCCCCATCGCCCTCAAGGCCCGCGTCACAGCAACCACCAACACCCCAAGAACAACAGGCCAAGCCCACATCCCCCCCACCGACCGCGTCCTCTACGAACTCCACATCCGCAGCCTCACCCACCAGCACCCAGGCGTTCCCGAACCGCTCAGAGGCACCTACGCAGGCCTCGCAGAACCCGCCCTCCTCGACCACCTGCAACGCCTGGGCATCACCACCCTCAGCCTCATGCCCGTGCAGCACCGCGCCGACGAACAGCGCCTGCTCGCCAAGGGCCTGACCAACCACTGGGGCTACAACACCATCGGCTGGTTCGCCCCCGAGGCGCGCTTCTGGAGCGGCCGCCCCGGCACCACGCCCGCCAGCGAGTTCCGCGCCATGGCCGATGCGGTGCACGCGCGCGGCATGGAGCTGGTGATCGACGTGGTCTACAACCACAGCGCCGAAAGCGACGAACTCGGCCCCACGCTCTCGCTGCGCGGCATCGACAACGCCCTGTACTACCACCTGCGCCCCGACGACCGCGCCCTGTACGAGAACTGGGCCGGCACGGGCAATTGCCTGAACCTCGGCGAGCCGCGCGTGCTGCAGCTCGTGATGGACAGCCTGCGCTTCTGGGCCTGCGAGATGGGCGTCGACGGCTTCCGATTCGACCTCGCCCCGGTGCTGGGCCGCGACGCGCAGCGCGGCTTCGATGCGCGCGCGCCCTTCTTCGCGGCGATGGCGCAAGACCCGGTGCTGTCGCGCACGCTGCGCATCGCCGAGCCCTGGGACCTCGGCCCCGGCGGCTACCGGCTCGGCGAGTTCCCGCCCGGCTGGCTCGAATGGAACGACCGCTTCCGCGACACGCAACGCGGCTTCTGGCTGCGCCAGGGGCGCGAGGGCGCTGCCGGCCTGGGCGACTTCGCGCACCGCTTCACAGCCTCCAGCGCGAGCTTCGCGCACGATGGCCGCGCACCGACCGCGAGCGTCAACTTCATCACCGCGCACGACGGCTTCACGCTGCGCGACCTCGTGAGCTACGAACGGCGCCACAACCTCGCCAACGGCGAAGACAACCGCGACGGCCATGCGCACAACCTGAGCACCAACTGCGGCGTCGAAGGCCCGAGCGACGACCCCGCCGTGCGCGCGATGCGTGCGCGCCTGCAACGCACGCTGCTCGCCACGCTGCTGCTGTCGCAAGGCACGCCGATGCTGCTGGCCGGCGACGAACTCGGCCACAGCCAGGGCGGCAACAACAACGCCTACTGCCAGGACAACGAGACCACCTGGCTCGGCTGGATCGGGCTGTCCGACCCGGCCAGCGAACGCGCGCGCCTGGCGGCTTTCGTCGCGCGGCTCACCGCCCTGCGGCGCGAAGCGCCGGCGCTGCGCAGCGCGTACTGGTGGCCAGCCGAACCGCCGGCCGACGGCGCACCGCCGGGCCTGCGCTGGCTGCGCCCCGACGGCCAGCCGATGGCGCCGGCCGACTGGCACGCAGGCACAGCCCTTGCGATCCTGTTCGGGAATGCCGAGGACGCCTGGCTGGTGCTGGTGAATGCGGGCCCGGGCCCCGTCGCCTTCACGCTGCCGCAGGGCGACTGGCGCTGCTGCCTGGCCACCGATGCCGAAGACCCCGACGCCCTGCGCGCCGCGCCCCGCCTGCTGGGCCGCGCGGTGGAGGTGCCGGTTTCGAGCCTCTGGCTTGCAAGAACGTAGGAGCCAAGCCCACGGCGCAGTGCCAGACTCGGTGCGGACACTCTCTGACGACGACGAATTCAACAAGCGAACGAACGAACGGAGACACAGATGGACAAGCTCAACACCCAGGGAACCCAGGCCCCGCAGCCCCCCCTGCAGGCCCATCAACTGGTCCGCCGCACCATCGCGCTGGTGCTGGCCGGCGGCCGGGGCTCCCGCCTCAAGCAGCTCACCGACCGGCGCGCCAAGCCGGCCGTGTACTTCGGCGGCAAGTTCCGCATCATCGATTTCGCGCTGTCCAACTGCCTGAACTCCGGCATCCGGCGCATGGCGGTGGTCACGCAGTACAAGTCGCACTCGCTCATGCGCCACCTGCAGCGCGGCTGGAGCTTTTTGCGCGCCGAGCTCAACGAGATGGTCGACGTGCTGCCCGCACAGCAGCGCATGGGCGACGAGCACTGGTACCGCGGCACGGCCGACGCGGTGTTCCAGAACCTGGACATCATCCAGACCCGCTCCACGCCGCACGACTACGTGGTGGTGCTGGCCGGCGACCACATCTACAAGATGGACTACTCCATCATGCTCAAGGACCACGCCGAGCGCGGCCTGGGCTGCACGGTCGGCTGCATCGAGGTGCCGCGCCACGAGGCCACGGCCTTCGGCGTGATGGCGGTGGACGACGGCCGCCAGATCACCAGCTTCCTCGAGAAGCCCGCCGACCCGCCCGCCATGCCCGGCCACCCCGACCTGGCGCTGGCCAGCATGGGCATCTACATCTTCGACTCGGCCTACCTGTACCGGCTGCTCGAGGAAGACAACGCCAACCCCGACTCGAGCCACGACTTCGGCAAGGACATCATCCCGCGCGCCGTGGCCGAGGGCCGCGCGCTGGCGCATCCGTTCAGCATGTCCTGCGTCACGCGCGCCTCGCGCGGGCCCGACGCCAAGGCCTACTGGCGCGACGTGGGCACGATTGATGCATTCTGGGCTGCCAACCTCGACCTGGCCTCGATCACCCCGGAGCTCGACATCTATGACACGGACTGGCCCATCTGGACCTACCAGCGGCAGCTGCCGCCGGCCAAGTTCGTGCTCGACCGCGAGGGCCGCCACGGCATGACGGTCAACACCATTGTCTCGGGCGGCTGCATCGTCTCGGGCTCGAAGGTGAGCAGCTCGGTGCTGTTCTCGGGCGTGCGCATCCACTCCTTCTGCGAGATCAACGAGGCCGTGCTGCTGCCCGACGTGGAAGTGGGCCGCGGCTGCCGGCTCAACCGCGTGGTGATCGACCGCGCCTGCGTGATCCCCGACGACACGGTGATCGGCGAAGACGCCGAGGCCGACGCCGCGCGCTTCGAGCGCACGGAAACCGGCGTGGTGCTGGTCACGCGCGAAATGCTCAAGCGGCTCGCGCCGGACCCCGCGCCCGCGGCCGCCGCCTGATCGACCGCACCACCATGCGCATCCTCCAGGTCAGCGCCGAGCTGTTTCCCCTCCTGAAGACCGGCGGCCTGGCGGACATCGCCGGCGCCCTGCCCCTGGCCCTCATGGCCGCGGGGCAGGAGGCGCGCGCGCTGCTGCCGGGCTTTCCCGCCATCGTGGCCGGCGTGCGCGACCTGGTGCCGGTGGCCGAGTTCACCGCGCCCTGGGGCGAGCGCTTCGGCCTGCGCGCCGGGCACGTCGCCATCGCCGGCGCGCCGCCGATTCCCACCTACGTGATCGACGCGCCCGCGCTCTACGACCGGCCCGGCAACCCCTACGAAGACACCACGCGCCAGCCCTACGGCGACAACCACCGGCGCTTCGCGCTGCTGGGCTGGGCGGCGGCGCAGCTCGCGCAGGGGCTCGACCCCGGCTGGCGGCCCGACATCGTGCACGCGCACGACTGGCACGCGGCGCTCGCGCCGGCCTACCTGGCCTTCGCGCGGCGCGCGGGCGGCCCGCGCACGAGCAGCGTGTTCACGGTGCACAACCTGGCCTACCAGGGCGTGTTCGCGCCCTGGCACTTCGCCGAACTCGGCCTGCCAGCGTCGGCCTTCCACATGAACGGGCTGGAGTACCACGGCCAGATCTCCTTCATGAAGGGCGGCCTGTACTTCGCCGACCAACTCACCACCGTGAGCCCGACCTACGCACTGGAGATCCAGACGCCCGAGCAGGGCTGCGGCCTCGACGGCCTGCTGCGCCAGCGCAGCAACGTGCTCAGCGGCATCCTCAACGCGGTCGACGACCAGGTCTGGAACCCGTCCACCGACGCCGCGCTGGTGCAGGGCTACCAGGCACCCGAGGGCCGCCACATGGCCGGCAAGGCGCGCTGCAAGTCGGTGCTGCAGCGCCAGCTGGGGCTGGCCGAGCGCCCCGACGCGCCGCTGTTTATCGTGGTGAGCCGGCTCACCGAACAGAAGGGCCTGCACCTCGTGCTCGGCGGGCTCGACACGCTCTTGGCCCAGGGCGGCCAGCTCGCGCTGCTGGGCAGCGGCGAAGGCTGGCTCGAAGAGGCCTTCCGCCAGCGCGCGGCGGCGGCGCCCGCCTCGGTGAGCGTCACCATCGGCTACGACGAGACGCTGGCGCACCAGCTCTTCGGCGCGGGCGACGTGACGATCGTGCCCTCGCTGTTCGAGCCCTGCGGCCTCACGCAGATGTACGGCCTGAAGTACGGCAGCCTGCCGCTGGTGCGCCGCGTCGGCGGGCTGGCCGACACCGTCGTCGACTGCACGCTGGAAGACATGGCCAGCGGCGCCGCCACCGGCTTCGTGTTCGACCGCTTCGAGGACGCCGACTACGACCGCGCCCTGCGCCGCGCCTTCGCGCTGTACGAGCGCGCCCCCGACTGGCGCCGCGTGCGCGGCAACGCCATGCGGCCCCCGGCCGACTGGGGCACGGCGGCGGCGCAGTACATCGATGTGTACCAACGAGCGTTGGCCTGAAGCCCCCGCCCCACACACACC
>NZ_JBYSZY010000111.1:0-4992 GCF_058787635.1 Variovorax sp. FW305-3-2-15-B-LB1
CGCGACACCCGCCCCTTACGGTGTGCGGGAAGCGGCGTTGTTGTTTGAAGGGCTGTTGCCGGCCGGGTGGGTCGCCCCCATCCAGTCGGCCTGCCAACCGCCGCCCATGGCCTGGATCAGCGCGATTGCCGCGGCCTGGCGATTGACCTGAAGCTGCACGAGCGCGCGCCGCGCGCTCAGTGCGGCGGCCTGCGCCTGCACCACGTCGGTGTAGCTCACCTGCCCCGCGCGATACCGGTTGAGCAACTGCTGCTCGGTCTTGTCGGCCGCTGCCGTGGCCTCGCGGCGCAGGCCTTCCTGCTGCGCCAGCGTGGCGCCGCTGGTCAGCTGGTCTTCCACGGCCTGGAACGCGGCCAGCACGGTCTGCCGGTAGCGCGCCACGCTGGCCTCGTGGCCGGCCTTGGCGGCATCGACGCTGGCGCTGATCGCGCCCGCATCGAACACCACCTGCGCCACCGACAGGCCCAGCCCCCACAACGTGTTGGCCGCGCCGAAGAGGTCTTTCACGCGGCTCGCGTTGCTGCCGACCGAGGCCGTGAGCGAGATGTTCGGGTAGTAGGCCGAGCGCGCCACGCCGATCTGCGCATTGGCCGCGGCCACCGCGCGCTCCGCCGCCGCGATGTCGGGACGGCGCTGCAGCAGCGCCGAGGGCACGCCGGTCGGCACGCCGGGCACCGTGGGCGTCCAGCGCGCGGGCGGCAGGCTGAAGTCGGCCGGCGCCACGCCCACCAGCATCGCGATGGCGTGCTCCAGCGTGGCGCGCGTGCGCTGCAGGCCCACGCGGTCGGCCTTGGCGTTCACCAGTTGCGTCTGCGCCTGCAGCACGTCGGTCTGCGCGGCAATGCCGGCGGCGTAGCGGTTGCTCGTGATCTCGAAGGCGCGCTGGTAGCCGAGGATGGTTTCGTCGAGCAGCACGATCTCGGCGTCGGCCTCGCGCAGCGAGAAGTAGTTGGTGGCCAGGTCGCCGACGGCCGACAGCCGCGCCGAGGCCAGGTCGGCTTCGCTGGCTTGGGCGTTGGCCTGCGCGCTGTTCACGGCCTCGCGCAGGCGGCCCCACACGTCGGGCGTCCAGCTCGCGCCCAGCGTGGCGCCGAAGGTGTTCGACGGGCTGGCCGAGGCGTTGCCGCCCACCGTGCCCGAGCGCTTGCCGCTGCCGTCGAAGGACACCGACGGGAACAGGCCGGCGCGCTGCTCGCGCACCAGTGCCTGCGCCTGCGTGTAGTTGGCGACGGCGGCGGCGATGTTCTGGTTCGACACCTGCACGCGCGCCGCGAGTTCGTCGAGCGTGGCATCGCCGAAGAGCTTCCACCACTCGCCGCGGTCGAGCGCGTCGGCCGGCGCGGCGGGCAGCCAGCCGTCGGCGGCGGGCTGTTCCTTCCAGCCGGCCGATGCCGCCGACTCGGGCACCTTGTAGGCCGGGCCCACGGCGCAGCCGGCGAGCACGGCGGCCAGCGCGAGCGTGCTCAGCGCGAAGAAACGGCGTGAAGGGCCGATGGAAGAAAAGGAGGCATTCATGGTCATGGGTCTCAGACGGCCGGGGCGCGGCTCAGCGCGTGTTCGTTCTTGCCGCGGCGGCGCAGCTTGTCCAGCAGCAGGTACACCACCGGCGTGGTGAGCAGCGTCAGCAGCTGGCTCGCGATGAGCCCGCCGATGATCGCCACGCCCAGCGGCCGGCGCAGCTCGGCGCCCTCGCCGAAGCCGATGGCCAGCGGCAGCGCGCCGAGCGCGGCGGCCAGCGTGGTCATCAGGATCGGGCGGAAGCGCAGCAGGCAGGCCTCGCGCACCGCCTCGAGCGGGCTCAGGCCGCGCGAGCGCTCGGCCTCCAGCGCGAAGTCGATGATCAAAATGGCGTTCTTCTTCACGATGCCGATCAGCAGGAACACGCCGATCAGCGCGATGATGGAAAACTCCATGCGGAACATCAAGAGCGCCAGCACCGCGCCCACGCCCGCCGAGGGCAGCGTCGAGAGCACCGTCACCGGATGCACCAGGCTCTCGTACAGGATGCCCAGCACGATGTAGATCACCACCAGCGCCGCCACGATCAGCATCGCCTGCTGCCCCTGCGACTGCTGCGCGCTCAGCGCGGTGCCGGCAAAGGCGCCGCGCACGTTGGTCGGCATGGCGATGTTGGCCTCGGCCTTGGCAATGGCCTCTCGCGCGTCGCCGAGGTTGGCGCCCTCGGCCAGGTTGAACGAGATGGTGGTGGCGAGCTCGCCGTCCTCGTGGCTCACCGACGTGGCCACCGACTGCTCCTCGAACTTCGCCACCGCCGACAGCGGCACCAGCGCGGTGGCCGTGTTGCTCAGCACGTTGCCGGTTGAGGCGTTGCGCGAACCGGCGTTGGCCGACACCGGCACCGTCGCGGCAGCGGCGCTGGCGGAGGCCGTCGTGCCGCCCGTGGACGCCGTGGCCGCCACCTGCGTGGTCACCGCCTGCCCCGCGACCACCGAGGTCTTGGTGGCCGGCACGTACACGTCGCGCAGCGCGTTCGGGCTGCGCGTGTAGCCCGGCGCCCATTCCATCACCACGTGGTACTGGTTGAGCTCGGTGTAGATGGTGGCCACCTGCCGCTGGCCGAAGGCGTTGTACAGCGCGTTGTCGATGGCGGTGGAGGTGAGCCCCAGTCGGCGCGCGCTGTCGCGGTCGACCTTGGCCACCGTCTCCACGCCGTTCTGGTCCTGGTCGGTGTCGATGTCGGTCAGCGTGGGCTGCTGCTTCATCTCGTCGGCCAGCTTCACGGCCCAGGTGCGCAGGTCGGACAGGCTGTCGCTCTTGAGCGTGTACTGGTAAGTGGAGTTGCTGGAGCGTCCGCCCGAGCGCACGTCCTGCACCGGGCCGAGGAACACGCGCAGCCCCGTCACCTGCGCCAGCTGCGGGCGCAGCCGCGCGATCACGGCCAGGCCGCTGTCCTTGCGCTGGCTGGCCGGCTTCAGGTTGACGAACATGAAGCCGCCGCCCGCGCGCCCGCCGCCGGTGAAGCCCACCACGGTGTCGACCGCCTCGTCCTTGCGGATGATGTCGACCACCTCGCGCAGCTTGGCGCCCATGGCCTGCGACGAAATGCTCTGGTCGGCGCGCAGGCCGCCGTTGAGCTGCCCGCTGTCCTGCTGCGGGAAGAAGCCCTTGGGCGCCGCGCTGAACAGGTAGACATTGAGCCCCACCACCGCCAGCAGCACGACCATGACGATCGCCTTGCTGTCCAGCGCCCAGTCGAGTGCGCTCTCGTAGCGCTTGAGCATCCAGTCGTAGCTGCGCGCCGCCGCGCGGCCGAAGCGGCCTTGCGGCTTGTTCTTGTCGTGCTCGCCGCCCGGCTTGAGCATCCACGCGCACATCATCGGCGTGGTGGTGAGCGAGATGACCAGCGAGATCAGCACCGCCGCCGACAGCGTGACCGCGAACTCGCGGAACAGCCGCCCCACCTGCCCGCCCATGAACAGCAGCGGAATGAACACCGCGACCAGCGACACGCTGATCGACAGCACCGTGAAGCCCACTTCCTGCGCGCCGAGCAGCGCCGCCTTCATTCGCGACATGCCCGATTCGATGTGGCGGCTGGTGTTCTCCAGCACCACGATGGCGTCGTCCACCACGAAGCCCGTGGCCACGGTGAGCGCCATCAGGCTCAGGTTGTTGAGGCTGAAGCCCAGCAGGTGCATCACCCCGAACGTGCCCAGCAGCGCCACCACCGTGGCCACCGCCGGCACCACCGTCGCACGCACGCTGCGCAGGAACAGGCTGACCACCAGCACCACCAGCAGCACCGCGATGACCAGCGTCATCTCCACCTCGCGCAGCGAGCTGCGGATGGAGTTGGTGCTGTCCGAGGCGACCTGCAGCGTCACGTCCGGCGGCAGCTGTGCCTGCAGCTCGGGCAGCAGCGCGCGCACGTTGTCGACGGTCTCGATGATGTTGGCGGAGGGCTGGCGCGTGATCAGCACGATGATCGCCGGCTCGCCGTTGAACAGGCCCAGCGTGCGCGTGTCTTCCACGCCGTCGATCACGTCGGCGACCTCGCGCAGCCGCACCGCCGCACCGTTGCGCCAGGCCACGACCATCGAGGCGTAGTCGCTTGCGCGCAGCGCCGGGGTCTGGGTGTAGATCTGCAGCTTGCGGCCTTCGCCCTGGACCATGCCCTTGGGGCGGTTCGCATTCGACGCCTGGATGGCGGCGCGCACGTCTTCGGTGCTGATGCCGTAGCGGTTGAGGGCGAAGGGGAGCAGTTCGATGCGTACCGCGGGGAGCGAGCCACCGCCGATCTCTACGTCACCTACGCCGTCTACTTGAGACAGGCGCTGGCTGACGATGTTGGAGACGGCGTCGTAGATCTGGCCTGGGGTCTTTGTCTTGGACGTGAGGGCCAGGATGATGACTGGGGAGGCGGCTGGGTTGGCTTTGCGGTAGGTCGGGTTGCTTCTTAGCGTGGCGGGGAGGTCTACGCGGCTGGCGTTGATGGCGGCTTGGACTTCTCTTGCGGCGCCGTCGATGTTGCGGCTCAGGTCGAATTGCAGCGTGACTCGGGAGGAGCCTACCGAGCTGGTGGACGTCATTTCGTTGACGCCTGCGATCGTGCCCAGGTGTCTTTCTAGTGGCGTCGCTACGCTGGTTGCCATCGTCTCTGGGCTGGCTCCCGGGATCGAGGCTCTTACTGAGATGACTGGATAGTCGACTTGGGGTAGCGGGGAGACTGGTAGGACAAAGAACGCGGCTATGCCTGCCAGGGCGATGCCTATGGTTAGCAGGACTGTGCCTATGGGGCGGCGGACGAAAGGACGCGACAGGTTCATCGCCGTGCCTCGTTTTGCTTCCCGAGGCCGGGTCTCGGCCCGGCGGCCGACCTACTTTTCTTTGCTTCGCCAAAGAAAAGTAGGCAAAAGAAAGGCGACCCTGCTGTCTGCGTCCCTACGCTTCGCTTCGGGCAACCTGCGGTGCTCGCGTTTCGCGGGGTCTCGCCCAAACTCGCTTCGCTCAAACAAGGGCGAGCCCTGATCC
>NZ_JBYSZY010000112.1:0-3878 GCF_058787635.1 Variovorax sp. FW305-3-2-15-B-LB1
CCCATACACAACCCCATCCGTATTGATGACCTCCCGATACGAGCCAGCCACAGGCACCCCCAACCGATAGTCATGCCGAGGCACAGGCGTGAAGTTGCAAACCACCACAACAACCCCCCCATCCCGAGCCCGCCGAACAAACGCAAACACCGACTGCGCCACATCGTCATGCACCAACCACTCGAACCCGGACCCTTCATGGTCCAGCTCATGCAAAGCAGGAAAGTGCCGATACACATTGTTCAGATCGCGCACCAACCGCCGCACCCCTTGATGCCCCGCATGCTCGAGCAAGTGCCAGTCCAACCCCCGATCCGCATTCCACTCCGCGTACTGCGCAAACTCCCCCCCCATGAACAGCAGCTTCTTCCCCGGATAAGCCCAGAGGTACCCATACAGGTTGCGCAACCCCGCAAACTTCTGCCATTCATCGCCGGGCATGCGCCCGATCATCGACCCCTTGCCGTGCACCACTTCGTCATGCGACAGCGGCAACACGAAGTTCTCGCTGTGCGCGTACATCAGCCCGAAGGTGATCTGCTGGTGATGGTGCTTGCGATAGACCGGATCGGTCCCGGCATACGCCAGCGTGTCGTTCATCCACCCCATGTTCCACTTGTAGTGAAACCCCAGCCCGCCGTCTTCCGGCGGTCGCGTCACCCCGGGAAAGCTCGTCGACTCTTCCGCAATGGTCACTGCGCCCGGACGCTCCACGCCCACCACGCGGTTCATGCGCCGAAGGAAATCGATGGCCTCCAGGTTCTCGCGCCCGCCCTGCGCATTCGGCACCCACTCGCCGGCCTTGCGGCTGTAGTCGCGGTACAGCATCGACGCCACCGCATCCACGCGCAGGCCGTCCACGCCGTAGCGCTCCAGCCAGTACAGCGCATTGCCGACGAGGTAGTTGCGCACCTCCGTGCGCGCGTAGTTGAAGATCAGCGTCTGCCAGTCGTTGTGGAAGCCCTCGCGCGGATCGGCGTACTCGTACAGCGCGGTGCCGTCGAAGTTGCCCAGGCCGTGCGCGTCGGTCGGAAAGTGCGCGGGCACCCAGTCGAGGATCACGCCCAGCCCCGCGGCATGCGCGGCTTCGACGAAATGGCGGAAGTCGCCGGGCGTGCCGAAGCGCGAGGTCGGGGCATACAGGCCGATGGGCTGGTAGCCCCACGAGCCGTCGAAGGGGTGCTCGGTGATGGGCAGCAGCTCGATGTGCGTGAAGCCCATGTCGCGCACATAGGGCACGAGCGTGTCGGCCAGCTCGCGGTAGTCCAGCCATTCCTGGCCATGGTGCTTGCGGCGCCACGAGCCCAGGTGCACTTCGTAGATGCTGATCGGCGCCTGGTGCGCGTTGGCCTCGGCGCGCCCGGCGGGCATCGGCACGGGCGCGGGCAGCGGCGCCACGACACAGGCGGTGCCGGGGCGCAGCTGCGACGAGAACGCGAAGGGGTCGGCCTTGCGCAGCACCTCGCCGCGCGAGGACAGGATCTCGAACTCGTAGCTGTCGCCGGTCGCCACGTGCGGCGCGAAGATCTCCCACACGCCGCACTCGCGGCGCAGCCGCATCATGTGGCGCCGGCCGTCCCAGTTGTTGAAGTCGCCGACCACCGACACGCGCCGCGCATTCGGCGCCCACACGGCAAAGGCCACGCCCTTCACGCCGTCGATTTCGCGCAGGTGCGCGCCCAGCCGCTCCCACGGCCGCAGGTGCGTGCCCTCGGCCAGCAGCCACACGTCGGTCTCGCCGAGCACGAACGGAAAGCGGTAGGGGTCTTCGAGCCGCGAGGCGTGCCCGGTCTCCCAGTCGACCTGGAACGAGTAGCCCATGCGCGCCTCGGCCGCGGGCACGAGGCCGCTGAACAGGTCGGAGCCCTCGTGCCGCGCAAGGATCGACAGCGGCCAGCCCGTGCGCGAATGCACCACGGCCACCTGCCGCGCGCCGGGCATCAGCGCGCGCACCTCGAGGCCGTCGGCGGTCTCGTGGGGGCCGAGCACGGCGAACGGGTCACCGTGCTCGGCGCGCATCAGCGCGGGGATGTCGGCAGCTTGGAGGAAGGGAGAAGGGGGCATGGGGTTCAGCGTCCTCCTGCTTCGGCAGGCGTGCCGAAGAACACGCCATAAGGCGCCAATGTCAGCAGGGGCTTTGGATCGGCAGTGAGGGTCGCGGTCGGCGCGAGCGGGTGGCCGGCCAGCGGCACCAGTGGCTCGGGCAACGGAATCGACACCGGTTCGCTCCCCGTGTTGAAGATCGCGTGCAGCACCGCGTCCCCTTCGCTTCGCACGATGTGCAGCAGCGGCGCGGGCGCATCGACGAACGCCAGCGCCCCCGTGCGCAGCAGCGGCTGGGTGCGGCGCCAGTGCAGCAGCGCGCGGCTGAAGGCGAGCATCGAGCCGGGGTCGGCCTCCTGCTGGTCGACGGCCAGCGGCAGGTGCGCGCCGTCCACCGGCAGCCAGGGCGTGCCGGTGCTGAAGCCGGCGTTGGGCGCATCGGCGGTCCAGGGCATCGGCGTGCGGCAGCCGTCGCGGCCCTTGAACTCGGGCCAGAAGGCGCGGCCGTAAGGGTCTTGCAGCAGTTCGAAGGGCACGTCGGCCTCGGGCAGGCCGAGCTCTTCGCCCTGGTAGAGGCTGGCGCTGCCGCGCAGCGCCAGCAGCAGCGCGAGCCAGAGCCGGTCGCGGCGCGTGTCGGGCGCCTGGCCGTCGCTCCAGCGCGTGGCGACGCGCGGCACGTCGTGGTTCGACACCGCCCAGCAGCCCCAGCCGCCCGTCACGGCCAGTGCGGTGTCGAGCGATTCGACCTGGTGGCGCAGATGCTTCGGGCTGTGGTCGGCCGTCAGCAGGCTGAAGCTGTAGGCCAGGTGCAGGCGCTTGCCGCGTTCGGTGTACTGCGCCATGACCGGCGGCGCGTTCTCGTCGCCAACCTCGCCCAGCGCGACCGCGCCGTAGCCGTCGAGCAATCGGCGCAGGCGCTCGAGGAACACCAGGTTCTCGGGCTGGCTCTTGTCGTACAGGTGGACCTGCATCGCGTACGGGTTGTCGGCGCGCACGGTGCTGACCTCGCCCATCGATTCGACCGTGGCCGGCGGGTTGTCGCGCAGCAGCGCGTCGTGGAACTGGTGGTTGCAGGCGTCGAAGCGGAAGCCGTCCACGCCGCGCTCGCACCAGAAGCGCACCTCGCCGAGCAGCGCGTCCTGCACGGCGGCGCAATGGAAGTTGAGGTCGGGCTGCTCGGCCAGGAAGCTGTGCAGGTAGTACTGCCGCCGGCGCGAGTCCCACTGCCAGGCCGAGCCGCCAAAGACCGAGAGCCAGTTGGTGGGCGGCGTGCCGTCGGGCCTGGGGTCGGCCCAGACATACCAGTCGGCCTTGGGGTTGTCGCGCGAGCTGCGGCTTTCGGCGAACCAGGCGTGCTGGTCGGAGGTGTGCGAGAGCACCTGGTCGATGATGAGCTTCAGGCCCAGCGCATGCATGCGTGCGCGCATGGCGTCGAAGTCGGCCAGCGTGCCGAACAGCGGATCGACGGCGCGGTAGTCGGCCACGTCGTAGCCGAAGTCTTTCATGGGGGAGCGGAAGAAGGGCGAGACCCAGACCGCGTCGACGCCCAGGCGGGCGACGTGGTCGAGCTTCGACGTGATGCCGGGCAGGTCGCCGACGCCGTCGCCGTTGCTGTCCATGAAGCTGCGCGGGTAGATCTGGTAGATCACCGCGCCCCGCCACCATTCGCCGTTGCTGCCGCTCATGCCTGCCCCTGTGGTCGAAATTCATTGTGGCATGCGAAATCCGGGCCAGCGGTACGCTGTGGCAGGCGGGCGCCGCGCGGAAGTGGGTAAATTCAGCAGGGCGGGGCGCTGCCGCCCCGACCCCCGACCGATGACCACCGACGACACCGC
>NZ_JBYSZY010000113.1:0-3009 GCF_058787635.1 Variovorax sp. FW305-3-2-15-B-LB1
GGGGGCGGCGGAGGCGGTGTGGCGATGCTGCCACTGCCACCGGTCGGCGGCACGCCGACACCGCCGCCCGCGGACACCGGGCGCGGCCGGGTGGTCAGCAGTTCGATGAAGTCGACCGCCACCGAAGCGACCTACCCGATCCAGGTCTACCTGCCAGCCGGCTACGACGGCGCCACGGCGAGCTACCCCACGGTCTACATCACCGACGGCGATGCGGTCTACAACCAGAGCGTGACGCGCTTCCAGAACTTCACCGACATCCTCGAGAAGGCCGGCAAGAAAGCCATCGTGGTCGGCATCGGCGGCACCTCGCGCCGCAACACCGACTACCTGATGCCGGGCGCCAAGGCGTACCACGAGTTCCTCGTCGCCCAGCTGGTGCCGCATGTCGAATCGAACTACCGGGCCAACCCGGCCAGGCGCATGCTCTCGGGCCTGTCGAACGGCGGCGTCTTCACGCTCATCGCCTTCTTCACCGAAGGCGCGGCGGGCACGTTCACCTTCCAGCATTTCTTCGCGTCCGATCCGCCTGCCGCCGGCGCGCGCGGCCAGCTCGATCCGCTCGAAAGCCAGATGTACGCCAACAGCAGCACCCGCGACATTCCCGTGACCCTGCTGCTGGGCTATGCCATCAGCAACGTCGGCGGCCCGGAGATCACCGCGCTGCGCGACCAGATCGCCGCGCGCAGCTACAAGGGGCTGCAGCTGGGCCTGAAGGGCTACGAAGGCGGCCACACGCAGATGGACTTGCCGTCGTTCCAAGACATCGTCGCGCGGTTCATCGATTGAGGCGCGGGGTGCGGGCTCAGGGTTTTTCCTGATCCTGCACCTGTCGAATCGCAGCGGGCTCATCCGACGTCATCACAGAGGGTCGTCCTCTGTACTTCATCAGGAGAAAGCAACCATGGCCACCAACACCGTCCGCCTGCACCGCGTGCTGCGCACCACCCCCGACAAGCTCTACCGAGCCTTCGTGGAGCCCGGCGCCTTCGAGCGCTGGCTGCCGCCCTTCGGCTTCACCGGCAAGGTCCACACCATGGAGCCGGTGGTGGGCGGCGCGTGGCGCATGTCCTTCACCAACTTCGGCACCGGCCACGGCCACTCGTTCGGCGGCAAGTACCTGGAACTCGTGCCCGGCCAGCGCATTGCCTACGACGCGAGCTTCGACGATCCCCACCTGCCGGGCACGATGAAGACCACGGTGGTCCTGACCGCGGTCTCGTGCGGCACGGACATGTCCGTCGTGCAGGAAGGCATCCCCGACGTGATTCCCGTCGAGATGTGCTACCTGGGCTGGCAGGAGTCGCTGGTCGCGTTGGCGCAGCTGGTCGAGCCGAACATCCCGGGTTGAGGATCGGCTTCAGGCTCGCCGTGCTTCGCAGCCGGCGAAGCCCTTGAGCCCGGCCAGCTCATCGAGGATCGGACACTCCGGGCGCTCGTCGCCTTCGCAGCAGTGGGCCAGGCGCTCCAGCAGGCGCTTCATGTGCGCGAGCTCTTCGATCCGCTGGGCCAGGTCGTCGGCGCGTTCGAGCGCAACGCGCTTCACGTCGAAGCTTGCACGACGACCGTCTTGCCACAGCGCGTGCAGCTCGACGACTTCCGGTGTGTCGAAACCCAGCGTGTGCGCGCGCCGCACGAAGCGCAGTGTCGACACAGCGCGCTCGTCGTAGCGGCCTGCGTGCGCCGTGTCATCGAGCAGTCCGAGCGATTCGCAGTCGCTCAGCAACTGCGCGGACGCACCGGAGCGCGCAACGACATCGGCAAGGGACAAGCGCGCCGCAGCAGCCGGCGCCGTGGGATGTTCCATGGGGTTCTCCTTCGAGCCAAAGCGCGAAGTCTCAACCTTCACACCATGAGAGAGTCAAACGCAGACGGCGCATGACCTTGGCACGCCAGGGGTCAGGCACTCGACGCGCTTGACCTTCACACGATGCCAAGCTTGACACTGCGAGTCACTCTTTTGAAAGGACTCCCCTCATGCAAGCGTTTGAAATTCAGTCGATGACCTGCGGCAGTTGCGCCGGTCGCATCACCCGGGCCATCAAGGACCTGGACCCGCAGGCCAGGCTCGAAGTGGACGTGAAGCAAAGAACGGTGCGCATCGACACCACCGAAGACCGCCCCTCGCTGGTGGCGGCGTTGACGGAGGCCGGCTACCCGCCGAGTCCTTCCGCCAACTGAGCATGTGGCGCGAACCGGGTTGCCCGGTTCGCCGCAAAGCCTTACTTGAAGATCCGCACGATCGCGTCGTCGAACGCGAGCACGTCGGTCCCGACGTGGGTGGAATTGAACTCCGTGTCGATCAGCTGCAGCCCCACGTAGCCCCGCTCGGACATCCGCTTGTACATCGCCTTCACCGGCACTTCGTTGCAGCCGCTGGCGCAGTGCGCCAGGATCAGCGTCACGGGCAGCGGCCGGCCCGCGAGCGCGTCGAACATCTTCTTTTCGAGCGCGTTGTTCTCGGCCTCCTGCTGCCAGAAGGCGGCCTCGATGGAAATGAAGTACGAGAACACGAGGTTGTCGGGCGCCTCCAGGAACAGCGCCGTGGCCGCAAGGTTGCCGCTGGTCGACAGGCCCGTGAGCATGCGTTTCTTCGGGTCGGCGCGGTACTTCGATTCGATGAACGGCACCAGGTCCTTCGTGAGGAAGGTGTGATACGCGTTGGCGCCCGGAAAGTTGTAGTCCTCCTGCCGGCGCGCGGTGTAGCCGATGCCCACGAGGATGGCCTTGGTGCCGCGCTTGAGCAGCACGTTCTTGAGGTTGGTGAAGCGCGTGTCGGGCAGGCCGTTGGTCGCGTCGCCGTCGAAGGCGTAGATGATCGGCACGGCATCGCTGCTGCTGTCGTAGGCGGCCGGGATGAACACCTCGATCGGGTAGCGCACGTTGTTGATGCTCGACGTCACGGTGTCCGACACCACCCGGCCATTGGCCGAAGGCGCCGGCTGCACGGGCGCCGTGCCCGTCGGCGGCAGGATCAGCGGCACACCGCCCCCGCCACCTCCTCCGCCC
>NZ_JBYSZY010000114.1:0-2856 GCF_058787635.1 Variovorax sp. FW305-3-2-15-B-LB1
CGCCATGACTTAGGGCACTGTCGCGCGGGGCTTGCGCCGCTAAGATCAAATCCGTGGCCTCTTTCGACTCCCCCTCCGCACCCCTGCCGCCCACCACCGACATCGGTGCGCCCGCCGGCGTGTCTGGCGCGATCCTGGTGGTCGACGACCATGACCTGCTGCGCCTGGGCGTGAGCGCGCTGGTGCAGGCCCAGGCCGCCACCTCGGGCGCGCGCATCTCGGTGTTCGAGGCCGGCAACATCGCCGACGCGCTCGCGCTCTACGCGGCGCATGAGGTCGCCATCGGCCTCGTGCTGCTCGACCTCGCGCTGCCCGACACGCACGGGCTCAGCGGCCTGGCCGAGTTCCGGCTGCGCTTTCCGGCGGCGCGTGTCGTGGTGCTCTCGGGCACCGCCAACAGCACGCTGGCGCAGGGCGCGCTCGCGCTCGGTGCCAGCGCCTTCCTGCCCAAGTCCGCCGACCTGAAGGAGATGGTGGGCTTCATCCGCGCCTGCGGCCTGTTCGAGGCGGACGGCACGCCGTCACAGCCGCTGCCGCCGGCGGCGCTGCCCAAGTCGCTGTCGGGGTACGCGGAGTTCGCGCACGCCAGCGCCTGGCAGGAGCTCACGCCGCGCCAGATGCAGGTGCTGCAGTGGGTGCTCGAAGGCAAGGCGAACAAGGAGATCGCGCAACTGGCCAACCTGAGCGAGGGCACGGTGAAGAACCATGTCTCGACCATCCTGCTGCTGTTCGGCATGCGCTCGCGCGCCCAGCTGATCAGCATGCTGCGTTGAGCGGCGCCACGCTGGCGGGCCGCGGCGACGCCGCCGCCGGCCAGCTGCTCGGCCAGCGCGTGCTGCGCGAGCACGTCGGCTCGGTCTACGACACCTACGGCATCTCCACGCTGACCCACCTGGGCTTCGTGATCGTGTTCGGCTGCATCATCTACTCGCAGCTCAGCGATGCGCGCCTGCTGTTCTGGATGGCGGCGCTGGTGGCGGTCGACATCTACGTGTTCTTCACGCCGCGCTGGACGCCCGACAAGCCGGCCTCCGAGAGCCCGTACTGGGCGCGCAAGATCTCGCGCATGGTCACGCTGGTGAGCATGATCACGGCGGTGGTGCCCTGGTTCATCGTGCCGCACGAGAACCTGCCCATGACCTCGCTGCTGATGGCCGTGATCGTCGGCAGCTGCGCGCGCGCCGCGCAGTCGCTGTGGCCGCTCAAGCCCGCGCTGTTCGGCTACACGCTGCCCATGTCCCTGGGCATGATCATCGCGCTGGCCTGGCAGGGCGATGGCCTGCACCTGTTTCTGGCTGCGGCGGGCTCGGCCTACCTCATGCTCACGCTGCACGCCGGCGTGCGCCAGCACCGGCTGCTGACCGACTCGCTCATGCTGCGCTTCGAGAACGAGGCGCTGGCCGCGCGCCTGGGCGAGCAGATCGCCGCCACCGAGCGCGCCAGCGAAGAAAAGACCCGCTTCCTCGGCGCCGCCAGCCACGACCTGCGCCAGCCGCTGCACGCCATCGCGCTGTTCGGCGCCGCGCTCGAGAACGAACTGCGCGGCCGCCCCGAGAGCCGCAACGCCGAGCGCCTGATGCGCGCGGTGAACGCGCTGGGCGCGTCGCTCGACACCATGCTCGATGTGTCCCGGCTCGACGCGGGCGTCATCACGCCGTCGCCGCAGCCGGTGGAGCTCGACGCGCTGTTCCTGCCGCTCAACCACACCTTCTCGGCGCAGGCCGAGCAGAAGGAGCTGCAGCTGCGCGTGCGCGCCAGCGGCCTGTGGGTGCGCAGCGATCCGCAGCTGCTGCATCGCATGCTGTCCAACCTGATGGACAACGCCCTCAAGTACACCGTACAGGGCGGCGTGACCGTGACGGCGCGCGACCGCGGCGACACCGTGTGGATCGAGGTGCGCGACACCGGCATCGGCATCGCGCCCGAGCAGTCGCACCGCATCTTCGAAGAGTTCTACCAGATCGATAACCCGGGCCGCGACCGCGCGCGCGGGCTGGGCATCGGCCTGTCGATCGTGCGTCGCCTGTCGCGCCTGCTGGGCCATCCGGTGCAGATGCATTCGCGCCCGGGCCGCGGCACGCACTTCCGTGTCGTGCTGCCGACCGTGCCGCCGCAGGTCAGCGCGCTCGTGGGACCGTTCCCGGCCGGCAGTGTCGAACTGGCTGCACGTCGGCGCGCGGCCACGCTGCCCGGTCGCGTGCTGCTGATGGACGACGAGCTCGAAATCCGCGAGGCCATGACCGGCCTGCTGCGCTCGCACGCGATCGACGCACACGCCGTCGCCGACGAGGCCGCCGCGGCCGATGCGCTGCACCAGGCCCGCGCCGAGGGCCGGCCCTTCGGCCTGCTGATGTGCGACTACCGCCTGGCCGACGGCGTCGACGGCCTCGATGCCGGCCTGCGCCTGAGCCGGCATGCCGGTGCCGAACTGCCGCTGCTGCTCATCACCGGCGAGACCTCTCCCGACCGCCTGCAGCGCGTGCGCGAGTCGGGCGTGCCGGTGCTGTTCAAGCCGGTGGCGCCCGATGCGCTGCTGCAGGCCATGGCGGGGCTCGCGACGGCACCGTAGCGTCTCGCACACAGCTTGCGATCGAAAGTGAATACGTTGTAGTTCATTGCGTGCCGATCGATCCGGATGGGCACACATGCAATGACTTTTGGCACTGCCGGGAACATCGGCCCCGTCGTAATTTCGGGTTTCCACGGCGTCGACGGACTGCGGTCCGCGTCGCCACCGAACAAGAATCGACCAGGGAGTGACCATGAATTTCAAACCTGCTGCAGTGGCCGCCGCGACGGCCGCGCTGCTGGCCCTGACGGCGTGCGGAGGTGGGGGCAGCGGCGGTGGTGGTGGTG
>NZ_JBYSZY010000115.1:0-2716 GCF_058787635.1 Variovorax sp. FW305-3-2-15-B-LB1
TGAAGCCTTCAGGCTCACAAAGCGGGTGGGTCAGTATTCAATGGAAATCTCGGGTCAGAGATCGATGGAATCCAACAGGCCCAAAATTCCAAAATTAGTGATGCAAATCGCGAGGAATTCCATCTCGAGTGAAACACGAGTTCCAGTCTGAATGACCGGTTGCGGTGTATGTCCTTGATTTCAAAAAGACAGCTATTCCCTGTCGAATGAAAATCGACATTTGCCGCGATTTGTTGGATATTTGTATGCCGTTTGGCGTTTTTCAAGTCCTGGACGCCTGCCCCAGCAGCCAGTCCTGGAACGCCAGGATGCGCGGGTCCCGGGCGCTGCCTTCCGGGTAGACCAGGTGGTAGGCGTAGCCCGCTGCCATGGGCACGCCGATGTCGAACAGCCGCACCAGCCGGCCCTGGGCGAGGTCGGCGCCGATCATGTCCAGGTCGGCCAGGCCGACCATGCCGCTCTCGGTGACGGCGCGCACCACGTCGCTCGAGTCGGCGAAGCCGATGCAGTGGCTGTCGTCGAAGCCCTCGATGCCCGCCGCGGCCATCCACATCGGCCAGTTGGGCCAGACCATGCCGTCGGTCTTCCAGTCGACGTGGCACAGCGTGTGCTGGAGCAGGTCGCGCGGCGTTGCCAGCGGGGGCCCGCTGGCGAGCAGCCTGGGGCTGCAGACCGGCACGATGACGGTGTCGAACAGCCGCTGCGCGCGCGTGCCCGGGTCTTTGCCGGTGCCGAAGCGGATCGCTACGTCGATGTCGTCGGCGTCGAAATCCCGCAGTGCGTCGGAAATATCGAAACCCAGTTCCAGCCCTGGGTTCGCAGCCCGGAACTGCGGCAGCCGGGGCAACAGCCAGTTGGTCGCGAAGCGGGCGCTGGTCGACAGTCGCAGCGTCGCCGCCCCGCGCGCCATGCGCCGGGCGCGGCCGGCGGCGCGGCGCAGGGTGTCGAGCGCGTCGGCGGTGGCCTCGAACCACACGGCGCCGGCCGGCGTGAGGCGGATGCTGCGGCTGGTGCGCGTGAACAGCACCACGCCGAGCTGCTCCTCGATCTCCTTGATCTGGTGGCTCACGGCCGCCGGCGTCAGCCCGACTTCTTCGGCAGCCCGCGTGAAGTTCAGGAGCCGCCCGGCGGCCTCGAAGGTGCGCAGGGCGCGGGTGCCGGGGAGCAGTCTGGGGTGCATCGATCTTCAAATGGTTTTTGATGATTTTCCAAAAACTATTTGTTTCTCCTAAGGAAGTCAACGCGGGATAGTTCAGGAACTTGATGATCCATCCCCTCCAGGAGCCACGAAACCATGTCCGCCAGCGTCCCTTCCTCTTCCACTTTCGTCGTGCAACGCAACGGCCAACCCGCAACCGCCGAGGCCCTGACTCCGCTCGCCTTCGCCGGCCACGCGCATTTCACGGCCATGCAGGTGCGCGGCGGCCGGGTGCGGGGCCTCGACCTCCACCTGGCACGGCTGCGCTTCGCCTCGCAGACCTTGTTCGGGCAGGCGCTGCCCGACGACACGGTGCGCACTCACCTGCGGGCGGCGCTGGCGGCCGGTCCGGCGGACCTGTCGCTGACGGCCACCGTCTACTCCCCGGCCGGCGAGTTCACCGCGGCTGACGCGGTGCCCGAGGTGCTGGTCCGCACCGGCCCGCCTTCCAACGGCCCCGCCGGCCCGCTGACCCTGGCCGCGATCGAACACGAGCGCTTCCTGCCGGCCGTGAAGCATGTCGGTGAAGGCGCCAAGACCCAGCTGCTGCGCCAGGCCGTCGCGCAGGGCCTCGACGACGCGGCCTTTCTCGACCGGCACGGCCGGCTCGGCGAAGCGTCGATCTGGAACCTGGCCTTCTGGGACGGCGAGGCGGTGGTGTGGCCCGAGGCCGACGTCCTCACCGGCACCACGATGGGCATCGTGCGCCGGCAGCTCGAGCGCCTCGGTGTCCCGCAGCGCAGCCACGTGCTGCGGATGGCCGACCTGCCCGCGCTGGCCGGCGCCGTGGTCATGAACTCGTGGACGCCGGGCGTGGCGGTGCACCGCATCGGCGACGTGGTGTTGCCGCCAGCGCCGGCTTTCGTGGAACTGCTGCACCGGGCCTATGAGGCCGAGCCGCTCGTGTCGCCTTGAAGGAACCCGCGCGCGCGGACGCTGCGCGCCAGATCACCCACCGACTACCAGCGGATGCCGAGCTTGACGAACAGCTTGGACAGCACGAACAGCGGGCCAACCCAGAGGTACTGGATGTCCTCGAAGAACGAAGGCTTCTTGCCTTCGATCTTGTGGCCGACGAACTGGAAGATCCACGCCACCACGAAGATCGCCGCCGACACCGGCGCCACCGCGGTGCCCATCGCATGCACCGCCACCAGCGCCAGCACCGTGAGCGCCAGCATGGTGATGAGGAAGGCCGGCGAGCGCAGCAGGGCGTAGTACACGAGGCTGGCCGCCACGAAGGCGTAGGCCACCCACGGATGGATCGCGAACAGCAACCCGACGATGCTCAGCATGATCGCGGGAATGGCCACGAAGTGGATCAGTTCGTTGGTCGGATGGCGGTGGCTCTCCTCGTAGTGGGCGAGCAGGCGGTCGACCTTGCGCTCGCTGGTGGCGAGCGGGGCGGCGGCGGTGTGGGTCATGGCAGGTCTCCGGGGCGCCGTGCGTTGCGGCAAGAGTCTCATGGTGCCCACGGCGCCAGGCGATGGCAAGTGGCGTCGTCCCGGGGGGAGGGGG
>NZ_JBYSZY010000116.1:0-2067 GCF_058787635.1 Variovorax sp. FW305-3-2-15-B-LB1
CCGCCCGCACCGGCACCAGCCCCGGCGCCTGCACCCACACCAGCGCCGGCCCCCGCACCCGCGCCGAATCCGGGCGCGACCACTTTCCTGTACGAGGGCCTGCCGGCTGCGACCGCCACGTCGGCCTTCTTCGACAGCCTGGCTGCACAGGGCGCGCGCGGGTTCCGTTTCCTGAGCGGTTTCTCTTTCATGGCCAGCCCGACCACTGTCGATCAGGTTGATGGGTTCGTGAAGACCATCGATGCGACCTACAGCTACGAGAAGAAGCCGAAGGCCACGTCCAACGCGGACCTGCTGAACCAGCTGAATGAAGCCGGTGCGCGGGGCTTCCAATGGGCGGGCGAGTGGAGCGTCGGTGGCGAGACCTTCTACTTCTACCGCAAGAGCAGCGCCGACACTGCCACCTACAGCTACCGTGTCGAGCTGGCGCCTAAGAGCAAGGCGGACTACCTGACGCAGGCGAACACCCAAGGCGCGAGCGGATTTTTCAACCGGACGACCGCATTCATAACCGGAGATCCGGCGGGCACGGTCGCCGTCTATGAGAAGAGCTCGGTTGGCAACGCCACCTTCGCCTACGAGATGGGTGACATCAGCGGTGATCACGCTGGGTACCTTGCGCAATTCAACGAGCGCGGAAGCCGTGGCTTCCGTTTCCGGGGCGAACTCCTCTTTGCGGGGGGCAACGGTGTGCTCTACGCCAAGGACCTGTCGCAGTCGGCGACCTTCAACTTCTATTCGCTCGCACCGAGCACCAACACCACGGCCCTCATCCAGCAGGCGAACGCCGAAGGGGCCAAGAAGGCGGCGCTGCTCGGTCACCTGGCGCTGGGCACCAGCGAGCAGAAGGCCTACTACTTCACACCGACCGATTGCAACGTCAGCCCGTTGTGCGGCCCGACGTCACCGTTCGGTTTCTGATTTCTGAAAAGGCACACACGCAGGGGGAAATACAAAGGGAGAAAAAAGAAAGACAGGGAGCTGACGGTCCCCGGCGCGAGTCGGGGACCGTTTTTTTTGACCGAAGCGAACGGCGGCGAAAGCGCCGGTCAGCCCAGGAGCGCCTGCGCGAACTCGCGGGCGTTGAAGGTCTCGAGGTCTTCGAGCTTTTCGCCCACGCCGATGAAGTACACCGGAATCGGCCGCTCGCGCGCGATGGCGCACAGCACGCCGCCCTTGGCGGTGCCGTCGAGCTTGGTGACGATGAGGCCCGTGAGGCCCAGCGTCTCGTCGAAGGCCTTGACCTGCGCCAGCGCGTTCTGGCCGGTGTTGCCGTCGATCACCAGCAGCACTTCGTGCGGCGCGGTGGCGTCGGCCTTGGTGACGACGCGTTTGATCTTCTTGAGCTCGTCCATCAGGTGCAGTTGCGTCGGCAGGCGCCCGGCCGTGTCGACCAGCACCACGTCCTTGCCGCGCGCCTTGCCGGCGTTCACCGCGTCGAAGCTCACGGCCGACGGGTCGCCGCCTTCGTTGCTGACGATCTCGACGGTGTTGCGGTCGGCCCAGACCAGCAACTGCTCGCGCGCTGCCGCCCGGAAGGTGTCGGCCGCGGCCAGCAGCACCGAGGCGCCCTCGGTGGCCAGGTGCTTGGTGAGCTTGCCGATGGAGGTGGTCTTGCCCGCGCCGTTGACGCCGGCCACCATGATCACGGTGGGCGTGTACTCGCCGATGACCAGCGGCTTCTCCAGCGGCTTGAGCAGGTCGGTGACGGCGTCGGCCAGCAGGCGCTTGACCTGCGAGGCGTCGGTGGCCATCTGGCGCTTGACGCGCACCTTCAGGTCGTCGAGCAGGAACTCGGTGGCCTTGACGCCGGTGTCGGCCATGAGCAGCGCCGATTCGAGTTCTTCATACAGCGCGTCGTCGATCTGCGCGTTGACGAACACGGCCTGGATGCCGGTGCCGGTCTTGCGCAGGCCGGTCTTGAGCTTGTCGAACCAGCTCTTGCGCTCGGTGGCGATGGGGGCCGGTTCGGCGACAACAGCGACCGGCGCGGGAGGCGGTGCGGGCACGGGCGCCGGAGGGGGCGGCGGTGGCGCAATGACAGGAGCGGGTGCAGGAACGGGGGCT
>NZ_JBYSZY010000117.1:0-1939 GCF_058787635.1 Variovorax sp. FW305-3-2-15-B-LB1
GCCGCGGGGGCCGGGGCCGGTGCGGCGGCTGGAGGCGGCGGTGGCGCCGACGCGAGGCGCTGCTCGGCGATCTCGCGTGCGCGCTTGGACTGGATCAGCCAGTCTTCCACGCTGCCCTCGTACTCGCGCCAGCGGCCGTCGCCTTCGAAGGCGATCGTGCTGGTCACCACGTTGTCGAGGAAGGTGCGGTCGTGGCTCACGAGGAACACGGTGCCGTCGTAGTCCTGCAGCAGGCCTTCGAGCAGCTCGAGCGTGTCGATGTCCAGGTCGTTGGTCGGCTCGTCGAGCACCAGCACGTTGGCCGGGCGCGCGAACAGGCGCGCCAGCAGCAGGCGGTTGCGTTCGCCGCCGCTGAGCGAGCGCACGGGGGAGTTGGCGCGCGCGGGCGAGAACAGGAAGTCCGACAGGTAGCTCTTGACGTGCTTCTTCTGGCTGCCGATTTCGATCCACTCGCTGCCGGGGCTGATGAAATCTTCCAGCGTGGCGTCGAGGTCGAGCTTGTCGCGCATCTGGTCGAAGTACGCCACCTGCTGGTTGGTGCCGCGGCGGATCTTGCCGCTGTCGGGCTCGAGTTCGCCGAGGATCAGCTTGAGCAGCGTCGTCTTGCCGGCGCCGTTCGGGCCCAGCAGGCCGATCTTGTCGCCGCGCAGGATGGTGCCGCTGAAACCGCGGATCACGGTCTTCTCGCCGAAGGACTTGGTGGCATCGGTGAGCTCGGCCACGATCTTGCCGCTGGACTGGCCCGAGGCCACATCCATGTTGACGCTGCCCTGCACCTCGCGGCGCGCGGCGCGGCTGGCGCGCAGTTCCTGCAGCCGCGTGATGCGGCTCTGGCTGCGCGTGCGGCGGGCTTCGACGCCCTTGCGGATCCAGATCTCTTCCTGCGCCAGCAGCTTGTCGGCCTTGGCGCTGATGATCGCTTCCTGGGCGAGCTGCTCTTCCTTTTGAACGAGGTACTGCTCGAAGTTGCCCGGGTAGGAACCCAGCTTGCCCCGGTCGAGCTCCACGATGCGGGTGGCGACGCGGTTTAGGAAGCTGCGGTCGTGGGTGATGGTGACGACGCTGCCCTTGAAGTCGATCAGCAGCTGTTCCAGCCACTCGATGGAGTCGAGGTCCAGGTGGTTGGTGGGTTCGTCTAATAGAAGCACGTCCGGCGCGGCCACCAGGGCCTGGGCCAGCGCGACCCGCTTGCGCGTGCCGCCCGAGAGCGAGCCGACGCGCGCGTTGCGGTCGAGGTGGAGGCGATGCAGCGTCTCTTCGACGCGCTGCTCCCAGTTCCAGGCGTCGTAGGCTTCGATCTTGGACTGCAGGGCGTCCAGGTCGAGCCCGTCCGCGCCGGAGAGGTACAGGTCACGGATGGCGATGACTTCGCCCAGGCCCTGGCTGGCGGCGGTGAACACGTCCGCATCCATGTCCAGCGCGGGTTCCTGCGCCACGTAGGCCACACGCAGGTTCTGCTGCAGCTGCAGCGTGCCGTCGTCTGGCTTTTCCAGCCCGCCCAGTATCTTGAGCATCGACGACTTGCCGGCGCCGTTGCGGCCGATCAGGCCGATGCGTTCCGATTCGAGAAGAGAGAAGTCCGCATGATCCAGCAGCGGGACGTGACCGAACGCGAGCTGCGCGTCGAGGAGTGTGATGAGTGCCATGTGGCACGGATTATCGGAGGGGCGGGTGACGGCGCTTGGCGGCTGGGGAAGAAGGCTTCTTTGTGACTCTCTATATAGAAGGGACTGGAGTCCCCTGGGAGAGACGCCGGCAGTCAGGGAAGAGGCGTGAAGCGGGCGGCGAGCGGGGCGGCAAAGGTCTTCTTCAAGTTTCTTTCGGCTTGGCTTGCACGAGCCGAAATCTGTCATATACTCGTGGGCTTCGCTGCTGAATACCTCTGGTTTTCGAAGCGACTGGTGCTCTCAGGGGCGCTGGTTGTGGGTGGTGAAGAAAG
>NZ_JBYSZY010000118.1:0-1090 GCF_058787635.1 Variovorax sp. FW305-3-2-15-B-LB1
GGGGTGATGGGGGTGGCGGTGGTGTTGACCAGCACCACCGAGGCGACGCTCGGGCAGTGCTTCAGCGCCTCTGCCAGGAACACGGCGTTCTGCTTGATGCCGTTGTTCCAGAGGGTCTCGGCCTCGTGGTGGAGGCCGATCGTGATGCCGATGCGCAGGCCGGCACCCGAGGCGGTGGTCATTGGTTTTCGCGGGGGACGTAGCCCGTCAGGCGCCAGCCTTGGGGTTCGAGGCGGAAGCTGACTTTTTCGAAGACGGTCTTGTTGTTCTCGAGGCGGGTGGAGAAGTCGACGTTGGCATACAGGCCGGCGGGAATGCCAGTGCTGTCGTCCGGATAGCGGATTCGCGTGATGCCAGCCCAGTCACGCCGGGCCACGACGCCGACGGTCTGACGTGCGCGTTGCGTATTGGCAACAAAGTCGGCCCGAGGGAATCGGGTCTTGATGAAGGCCGAGGCGCCATCCCAGATCTCTCCAGCGCGGCCTTCGTCGATCTGCTTGAGGCTGGCGAGGCCCGCCTGGACGAGTTCGTCGGCGGAGCTGCCGTCCTGCGCCAGGGCGCAGGAACTGGCTACGGCCAGCGTGCATGCGGCCAGGAAATGGAGGGAAAACGGCTTCATTCGAAGAACCTTTGTGAAGAAAACCGCTGTAACAAACAGCGGTCGCGATTCTAGGCGGGGCGTTTGAACCAGCGTTTCACGCCACATCCGACCCGAACCAAATTTGTCGCCAATCGTGAAAGTTTGTGAACTAAATCATCATTTCACGGTTTCCAGTAGACCGAAATGGCTGCAAATGTAAACGGCTGCGTACATTACCGCGTCCATTGTGAACGTCAGGGTAACTACGACCCTGGCTGGGGCAACGAGCCGCGGGCGGTCGTTGCCTTCCTCCGCCGTTGATACCGCGCCCGCCCTCTGTGAACCGAGCTCGAAGAATATGAACAAGTCTTACCGAAGTATCTGGAATGAAGCCCTGGGGGCCTGGGTTGCGGCGTCTGAAATCACTTCGGCGCGGGGGAAGAAGAGCAAGTCGCGTGTGGCGACGGTGGCTGCTTTGGTGGTGGCGGGAGCTGCGGCGGGGTATGGGGG
>NZ_JBYSZY010000119.1:0-948 GCF_058787635.1 Variovorax sp. FW305-3-2-15-B-LB1
GCTCAGGCCTGTGGAGAGGCTGGAGATGCCGCTGGTGGCGGTGCTCAGGCCGGTCGAGAGGCTGCTCACATTGCTGTTCGTCGTGCTCAAGCCGGTGGACAGGCTGCCCACATTGCTGTTCGTGGTGCTCAGGCCGGTGGACAGGCTGGAGATGCCGCTGGTGGCGGTGCTCAGGCCGGTCGACAGGCTGTCGATTCCGCTCGCCGCGGTGCTCAGGCCAGACGACGTAGACGTCGAGAGGCTGCTCACGTTGCTGTTCGTCGTGCTCAAGCCGGTGGACAGGCTGGAGATGCCACTGGTCGCCGTGCTCAGGCCGGTCGACAGACTGGAGATGCCGCTCGACGTCGAAGTCGACAAGCTGCCCACGGTGCTGTTCGTGGTGCTCAAGCCAGTGGACAGGCTCGAGATGCCGCTGGTCGCTGTACTCAGGCCGGTCGAGAGGCTGTCGATGCCGCTCGTGGCCGTGCTCAGGCCGGACGACGTAGACGTCGAGAGGCTGCTCACGTTGCTGTTCGTGGTGCTCAGGCCCGTGGACAGGCTGGAGATACCGCTCGTAGCCGTGCTGAGACCCGACGACGTCGACGTCGACAAGCTGCTGACATTGCTATTGGTGGTGCTCAGGCCCGTAGACAAGCTGGAGATGCCACTGGTCGCCGTGCTCAGGCCGGTCGAGAGGCTGTCAATGCCGCTCGTTGCCGTGCTCAGGCCCGACGACGTGGACGTCGACAGGCTGCTGACGTTGCTGTTCGTGGTGCTCAGGCCAGTAGACAGACTCGAGATGCCACTGGTCGCTGTGCTCAATCCGGTCGAGAGGCTGTCGATGCCGCTCGTCGCCGTGCTCAGGCCTGACGAGGTCGAGGTCGAGAGGCTGCTCACGTTGCTGTTCGTGGTGCTCAGGCCCGTGGACAGGCTGGAGATACCGCTCGTAGCCGTGCTGAGACCCGACGA
>NZ_JBYSZY010000120.1:0-770 GCF_058787635.1 Variovorax sp. FW305-3-2-15-B-LB1
GACCGTGACGGCAAGATCTGGATGGACGGCGAACTCGTGGACTGGCGCGACGCCAAGATCCACGTGCTGAGCCACACGCTGCACTACGGGTGCGGCGCCTTCGAGGGCGTGCGCGCCTACAAGACGGCCGACGGCAGCACGGCGATCTTCCGCCTGGCCGAGCACACCGAGCGCCTGTTCAACAGCGCCAAGATCCTGCGCATGAAGATCCCGTTCTCGCAGGAACAGCTGAACGAAGCCCAGAAGCAGGTCGTGCGCGAGAACAAGCTCGAAAGCTGCTACCTGCGCCCCCTGATCTGGATCGGCTCTGAGAAGCTGGGCGTGAGCCCCAAGGGCAACAAGATCCACGCCATGGTCGCGGCCTGGTCGTGGGGCGCCTACCTCGGCGAAGAAGGCATGCGCCGCGGCATCCGCGTGAAGACCTCGAGCTACACCCGCCACCACGTCAACATCACGATGACGCAGGCCAAGACGGTGAGCAACTACACCAACTCGATCCTCGCCAACATGGAAGCGCTGGACGACGGCTACGACGAAGCGCTGCTGCTCGACGCGAGCGGTTTCGTGTCCGAAGGCGCGGGCGAGAACGTGTTCGTGGTCAAGGGCGGCGTGGTCTACACGCCCGACCTGTCGGCCGGCGCCCTGAACGGCATCACGCGCAACACCATCCTGCACATCTGCAAGGACCTGGGCATCGAACTCGTGCAAAAGCGCATCACGCGCGACGAGGTGTACGTGGCCGACGAGGCCTTCTTCACCGGCACCGCCGC
>NZ_JBYSZY010000121.1:0-599 GCF_058787635.1 Variovorax sp. FW305-3-2-15-B-LB1
GGATGGGGGTGTTGATGCCTTCGGTGGATGGGGTGGGGCGGTACTTTCCGTTCACGCTCGCCGTTGAATTGGATGAAGGCGTACCTGGTGCGCTGCATGGAGAGGCGCTTGTTGCTGCGCTTCGGTGGTGGGCGTTGGGGACGCAGGCTGTGCTTGAAGGGCTTGAGGGTGATTTGGATGCGCTGCGGTTTGATGCGGTGCTGAGTCAGTTGTTTGTGACTTCTGCAGCCGATGAGGCCGCTGTTGAGGGCCGATCGCTCGAGCTGCCTTTGGCTGGAACCTCGCTTTGGATGGAGACGCCTGGTTTGGAAGGCGGGGTTCGGATGTTGGCTACTGGGCTTCCTCGGGATTTGCAGTTTGAGGCTTTGTTTCTTGGGGGTGGGGAATGAGGGCGGTGCTTCCTTTTCCTTCCCGAGGCCGGGAGTTCCGCCCGGCGGCGGACTTACTTTCTTTTGCTTCGCCAAAAGAAAGTAAGCAAAGAAAAGGCGACCCCACTGTCTGCGACCCCTGCGCTTCGCTACGGGGCAACCTGCGGTGCTCGCGTTTCGCGGGGTCTCGCAGAACTCGCTTCGCTCAAACAGCTGCGAGCCCTGATCCGC